>CAZDGT010000310.1:0-13861 GCA_964504905.1 uncultured Bordetella sp.
GGAGTGACCAGTGTGGCGCGATGAATTTAGAAAGGCATGAACGAATGAGACCAACCATTTGCCGCAAGCGCGGGGAAAAGGGCCAGGAAATCGTGGAGTTCGGCCTGGTCGCGTTGCTTTTCGTGCCCGTCATCATGGGCACGTTCGTCACCGGCATGAACCTCATCGTGAGTATTCAGGCCAATAACCTGGTGCGGAACGTGGGTAATCTGTACATCCACGGGGCCGATTTTTCCACTTACCCTTACCAGCAACTGGCGCAGAGGATGGGCACGGGGCTGAATCTGCAGATGCCGTCTTTTAGCGGCAACCTTTCGTCCAATACGGGAACCAGCGGAGACGGTATTGTCTGGGTCTCGCAAGTCATGTATGTAGGCGCGACCACTGACCCCAACTGCGCCGCCGTAGGCGCAGCCAACTGCACCAATCACGATAGTTTCGTCTTCACGCAGAGGTTTGTATTCGGAAATAGCAATTTGACATCCCAGCATGCCAGCTTTGTAGGCGATCCCACGGGAGCGACGATCTCGAGCCAGGGAAGTGTATCTAACCCCGTCACTGACTCCCACGCTCGTCTGGGGACCGCAGGGCAGACTGCGATGACAAGTATGTGGCAGACCACCGCCAACGGCCAGCAACCCTTGCGAGACGGCCAGGTGGTTTATCTAGCCGAGGGTTATTTCCAAACTCCGACGCTCAGTTTGGGAAACAACAGCAGTCAAGGCGTCTATGCAAAGTCTTTCTTCTAGGAGTTCAGCAATGATTTCTACGCCCAAACATAAGAAGGGAGAAAGCGGCACCTCGCTGGTTGTTGCGGTGGCGTCGTTAGTTTTTCTCATCCCCATGATTGGCCTGGCGGTCGATGTCGGGTTTCTATACGTGGTGAAAGCGCGCATGCAAGGGGCCGTGGACGGCGCCTCGCTGGCAGCCGCGCGGGCGTTAAACCTGGGACAGACGACCACTGCTCAGTCCGGCAGCGCCAAGCAGAACGCGGTGAACTGGTTCTATGCGAACTTTCCGGCCGGAAGCTGGTTTACCAACACTACGCAGATGGACACCAGCGACGCGCACGCCCACGTCTATGACGACGCGGTAAATCCCAACTTGCGCCATGTGGATGTGACGGCGAGTTCCAGAGTCCCGACTCTCTTTATGCGCTGGTTCGGCGTACCCTACACGGCCATCAATGCCGTGGGGTTCGCGACGCGCCGCGATGTGAATGCCATGCTGGTGCTGGACCGGTCGAATTCGATGGGTGCCGCCTGCCCTGCGCTCATTACCGCTGGTAAAACCTTTACCGGGCAATTCTCGGCCGGCAGAGACAAAATTGGCGCCATTTCTTTCGCCGACAATGCTTATCTGCATAGCGTCCCGACGACGGATTTCCAGACCACGCTGGGCTACACCAACAGCTTTGGCACCGGTAACGGCGAACTCGACGACATCACTTGTGCTGGCGGCACGGCCACGCCCCAAGCCATTGCGCTTGCCTACAATGAGTTATATAAGTTGAACCAGCCAGGCGCGCTGAACGTGATTGTAGTGGAAACCGACGGTAAGCCGAACACCATCACCGTGAACTTCTGGGATGGAGCTACAGCAGGCATCGCAAGTGGCAGTGGTTGCCGGGATAATGCTAACAAAACCAAATCCGGAGGCGGCTTTACCACTTCTGGTTCTCTGCCGTCCTGGACAGGAGGCCACTCCATGAACACCGGCGGTACGGGCTATATGGCCGATATTCCTGCGGGTATTATCGGGGGGCTCGGGGGAACCGATACCGGAACCAATGCGTTTCTGTTGTTCAACTCCTGGACCACGGTTAAAACCAATAACTACAATGAGACGGCTAACCAATATGCGTCGCCGAATGGTTGTGCGATGCAGGGTAACCACAATACTCTTAACGATATCGCATGGCTGCCGCAAACTGACGTTTATGGCAACAATTTCATCAACGGCTCCTACAAGTCTGTAACTGGTGTTTCCGGCGGACATATTACGTCCGTCAATATGACCAATATTCGCAATGCTTCCTTCAATGCCGTTGACGATGCGGCAACCCGGGCCCGGACGAATGCCAACATGCCGATTTATATTTTTGCGGTCGGCTTTACCAACTCAGTCGATGATACTCTTCTGCAGCGGATTGCCAACGATCCCAGCTGGATCGGGGGGCCCGATTGCACCGCCTCGGGAGATTGCATTGTCCATACCGATCAGCCGCAGGGTACTTACGTCTTCGCGGCCACCACCGCGGATCTGGTCCCGGCGTTTCTTTCGCTTTCGTCACAGATTCTCCGTTTGAGCCGCTAGACAGTACTCTACGTAGGGGTAGTACTGGTTGCCCTTGTCGGCATATAGGAAGCAGCGGTTAAAAGCGCCACAATAGCTACAGGCGGCCTTCAGGTCGCCGGGCAGGCTATCGTGGAACGACGTAAAGAGCATCGATTTAGACCCAACCAGTTGGCGACCGTTAGAGTCCTGGCAGTGCGGCCGGGGCCGATCTTGCAGGCATGCGTACTTGATATTTCCGCTGGTGGCATGCGATTACGGCTTCACTTGCCCCTGCCGTACGGCGCTCCCATCGAAGTTGAAGTGAACGATACCGTGAAGCATAGCAGCGTTTGCCGTTGCGAGCCTCGTGAAGGCGCCTACGAGCTGGGAGTGCAAATCTCCGAACCCGCTCCGTCGGATGACTCTCTCGGCGCGACAGGGCAGGGCACCGGGACAGGCCTATCCCAGGCTTCCGAACCGCCTACACCCTTCAGCACGTAGAAGAGCTACACGACAACAGCCAGCGTAGTCGGGTCAAAAAGCCGATAGGCTGGATCCCCGTGAAACCGTAGCATGAACTGGGACGGCGCTCACAGTTCCATGCCATGAAAATTAAACAAAACATCGTTTCCGGCGTCCGCAGAAGACGCTCCGGCGGCAACGTGATTCTGGAATCGGTCTTCACGCTTCTGCCGACATTTGCCTTCATTTTCGCGTTCACCGATTTCGGTTTGATGATGTTCCGTTGGTCTACCCTGCAGAACTCGCTTCGCGAGGGCACTCGTTATGCGGTGACGTTCCAGACGCAGGGAGGGCAAGGCCAGGACGGTTCCATCCAAAGCGTTGTGCAGCAGTACGCCCTGGGATTCGTCAAGAAATCGGACAGCCCACAGCACATTTTCGTGAACTACTACGCCCCTAATGCGCTAACGACCCCAATCGCCAGCGGGGGAAACGTTCCCGGGAATCTGGTGGAAGTCTCGGTCCAAAACCTGTCGTTTAGCTGGATTGCGCCGCTGAGCGGCAGCTATGGCGGCAACGTTCCGTTCCTCCGCAGCACTACGCCGGTCACTTTTAGGCTGTTTTCCGCGGACATCCTCGGCGGGTATCCGGTTGGGGTAACCAGCGTTGCCCGTTAGGGAGGGACATGCAGTCATGAAAAAAGCAAAACGGCGGGGACGCAGACAAGGCGGGCAAGAAATCATTGAATTTGCATTCGTTGCCTTGCTGTTTGTGCCGATGCTGCTGGGCATGTTTGTGATCGGGATGAATCTCATCTTCAGCATTCAGGCTAATAACATGGTGCGTAACCTCGGCAACATGTACATTCACGGAGCGGATTTTTCCAGCTTTCCCTACCAGCAACTGGCGCAGCGCATGGGAACGGGGCTGAACCTGCAGATGCCTTCCTTTAGCGGCAACGTTCAATCCAACTCGGGATCGGCCGGCGACGGTATCATATGGATCACCCAGGCCATGTATGTGGGTAAAACCACGGACCCTAATTGCGTCGCGGCGGGCGTCGGCAAGTGCACCAACCACGACAGTTTTGTTTTCACACAGCGAGTCGTATTTGGAAGGGGGAGCCTGGCGACGCAGCACCCGAGTTCGCTAGGCGATCCGACCGGGGCCACTTTATCGAGCCAGGGCAGCGTATCTAATGCCGTCACCGACAGCGCCGCCCGCTTGCCTACCGCCGGGCAAGCTGCGATGACCACTCTTTGGCAGACTACTGCGAACGGACAGCAGCCTGTGTTGGATGGACAGGTATTCTACGCCGCGGAAGGTTACTTCCAAACGCCCTCGCTGAGTCTGGGCACCGCCACTAGCCAGGGCGTCTACGCGCGATCTTTTTTCTAGGAGTCCGACTATGATTTCCACACGCACGGGCAAGAATCGGCAGAGCGGCATTTCGCTTATGATCTCGGTGGTATCCCTCATCTTTCTGATTCCGATGATTGGCCTGGCTGTGGACGTTGGGATACTTTATGTCGTAAAAGCACGATTGCAGGGAGCAGTGGATGGCGCTTCCCTGGCGGCGGCTCGCTCTCTAAACCTGGGGCAAACCACCGCCGCACAGGCAACCAGCGCCAAGCAAAATGCGGTGAACTGGTTTTACGCCAACTTCCCCGCTGGGAGCTGGTTTACCAACACCACTCTGATGGACACCACCGACACTCATGCTCATGTCTACGACGATGCCGTGAATCCCAACCTGCGCCACGTGGATGTGACAGCGAGTTCCAAGGTCCCCACTCTGTTTATGCGCTGGTTTGGCGTTGCGAACACGAATATCGTGGCTGTAGGATTTGCTTCGCGCCGCGACGTGAACGCCATGCTGGTGTTGGACAGGTCGGGCTCTATGGGTGCTTCGTGCAACTCTCTGATCACCGCCTCTAAAACCTTTACTGGACAATTTTCGGCCGGGCGGGATAAAATCGGCGCGGTTTCCTTTGCCGACAATGTGTACCTGCACCACGTCCCTTCGACGGATTTTCAGACGACTCTGGGCTACATCAACAGCCTGGGTAGCGGCAACGGCGAGCTCGATGACATCGTTTGCGCTGGCGGGACCGCGACGCCCCAGGCGATCGCTCTCGCCTACAACGAGATCTATAAACTGAATCAGCCCGGCGCTTTGAACGTGATCGTGGTCGAAACCGACGGCAGACCAAACACCGTGACGGTAAACTTCTGGGACGGAGCCGCGGCGGGCATCAAGAGTAGTAGCGGATGCAAGGATATCAACACCAAGACCAAGAGCCAAGGTGGATTCGCCTCCTCTGGTTCTCTGCCGGCGTGGACTTCCGGTCATCCCATGAATGTTGGCGGTACTGGCTATATGGCGGATATCCCTGCGGGCATTATCGGAGGCATGGGCGGAACCGATGCTGGTACCACGGCGTACCTCTTGTTCAACCCATGGGCTCCCGCAGCGCTCCAATATTCAACGCCGAACGGCTGTTCGATGGCCACGGATCACAACAGCGTGAGCGATCTCGCGTGGCTTCCTACAAGAGACGTCTACGGCAACAATCTCATAAACGCATCCTACAATGCCATCTCAGGCATCTCCGGCGGCCATATAACCACCGTTACCATGGCCAACGTTCGCAACGCAGCTTTCAATGCCACCGACGACGCGGCCACTCGGGCCCGGACCAACACGAATCTTCCCGTCAACGTCTTCGCCGTTGGCTTTACCTCATCGGTGGACGACACGCTCCTGCAGAGGATTGCCAATGATCCGGACTGGCTGTCCAGCGCCGATTGCCTGAGCTCGGGAGATTGCGTAGTTCACACCGATCAGCCGCAGGGCACTTACGTCTTCGCCGCCACCACAGCGGATCTAATACCGGCCTTTCTATCGCTTTCATCACAGATTCTTCGCCTAAGCCGCTAAGGCTGACGAATGGTATCTTGGGCTTAGGTGTTCCCTAAGCTCTTCCAGTTCGGCGACTTCTTTCTGCCCACTTATGGCGTGCTAGTGGCGCTGGCGTTCCTGGCGGGACTGTGGGTCACGACGCGCTTGGCCAAGCGCGCCGGGATGAATCAGGAACTGGTCGTCAATCTGGTGGTCTACTGCGCTCTGGCGGGCCTCCTGGGTGCGAAGCTCCTGATGTTTGCTTTTGAGTGGGACACACTCGTCAAGAACCCCAGCGACATGTTCTCGCTGGCCACCCTGCGCGCAGCCGGCGTTTACCAAGGCGGACTAATTCTGGCCGTGGCTACGGCATTTTGGTACGTGCGCCGTCACAAGCTGCCATGGCTCTCGACCTTCGATATCTTCGCGCCGGGAATCGCCCTGGGCCACGGCATCGGCAAAGTTGGCTGCTTCGCTGCGGGCTGCTGCTGGGGCAAGGAATGCGATCTGCCCTGGGCTGTCACTTTTCGCAATCCTGGCGCCAACGCGCTGACCGGAGTCCCTTTGCACGTCGCTGTGCATCCCGCGCAGCTCTACGAAGTGGGGGCGGAGGCGCTGTTATTTGGATTTCTCTATTGGCGATTCGGCCGCGCCCACCGCCCAGGAACCATCATCGGCCTCTATCTGCTGCTGAGCTCGGTCCTCCGATTTGGCATCGAGTTCACCCGCTACCACGAACAGGCGCTGCCCTTCGGGCTGCCATTCTCGATCACCCAGTGGATCGCGATCGGACTGGCTGTGGCGGGAGGAGCCATTTTGTGGACCCAAAGGTCGCGCTCGCCTAAGGTGATTCCCTCACTCGCACACTAAAGAATCGGCGTTTTCTGCCGTTATTACTAGTGGATGTGTGCAAACCGTCAGAAAGGCTTCATCCTCATCGCCATGTCCGTGAGCATGTTCCTGCTGCTTGCCGTGGTCGGGATGGCGTTCGATCTGGGGCGCGTCTACATCGCCCGCAATGAGGCGCAGGTCTTCGCGGACGCTGCCTCCATGGCCGCAGCTAAGCAGCTGGACGGCACTGCCGCCGGTCTCGATCGCGCGCGTGCCGCTGTGACTGCTCTTCCCAATCGTTGGAATCTGGGAACCGAAAGCTTCAACGGCGTGATAACTGAATTCAGCGCCGACAATCAACACTGGGAGAAGGAACCGAAAGACGTGCCGGCTCTCCGCTATGCGCGCGTCACAGCGCCGGATAATCACGTCGAGATCATGTTCCTGCGCGCCGTCGGCGGCCCTGCGAATTTTACGGTTCCCGCGCGCGCCGTCGCGTCCACCAAGCCCGTGAGGCTCACCGAATGAGGCGCGAACGCGGACATGCCATGCTCGAACTGGCCGTCTCGGCGGGTGTGATGGTTTCGTGCCTGGTGGGAACCTTCCAGTTTGGCTACACCTTCTACACCTACAACCAGCTGGTGACGGCCGTTGGGAACGGCGCGCGCTATGCCGCCCAACGCACTTACCGCACCGGCACAGATCAGGACGTCGAGCGCGGCAACGCGGCGATCCGCAATATGGTGGTCTACGGGGACGCCCAACCGTCCCCTGGTGCCACTCCAGTGGTTCCGAAGCTAACGCCCGCGCAAGTAGACATACGTTGGGAACTTGCCGGTGACGGTGTTCCGCTGAATGTGAATGTCGGGATCAAGGGCTACACCATGGATGCCATTTTCCGGGCGTTCACCTTTGATGGCCGCCCTTCGGTGCAGTTTCCGTACATAGGCCACTACGCTCCAACGGAGCGTGAGCAGTGACCACCAAACGCTTGGAACGTGGTCAAACGTTGGTAGAGGGCGCGCTTGCCTTGCTCGTGTTCTTCACGCTGCTGTTCGGCGTAATCGACTGCGGGCTCGTGCTGGTCAGGCACCAGTCGCTCGTCGAGCGCGTCCGGTCAGCCGTACGCTGGGGAGTGGTCCATCCCTGGGATGGCACCGGCGAGCAGATTGCCAATCTAGTTCTCTACGATCAGACCGACGGACCTCGTAGCGCTACTGTGGGATATCTTGGGCTCACGCGCGACAACGTCCAAGTCCGCTATCAACCTGCCTCGTCTTCGCGGCCCGATGACGAAGTCCTGAGCGTCGCCATCGTGAACTTCCAGCATCAATTCCTGTCACCTGGGATCACCCGGATATTCGTAAACCCGCGCCCGGTTTTGATCAGCGCGCCTATGGCGTATCGAGTAACGGCGTCCCGCTAAGTTATCCTGACAGTTGGCCTCCGTAAAACCCTTTCAGCCCTATCGCTACTCCCGGAAAGCCGGCGATCCAGCGGCGCTGCTCACGCAGCCTTACGACAAGATCAGTCCGCAGATGCAGGCCCGCTATTTGGCCGCCAGCCCTAACAATCTGGTTCGGCTTATTCTAGGCGAAAAGCGCGATTCCGACACCGACGCCGACAACGTCTACAGGCGCAGCGCACGCACCTTTGAGGATTGGATTCAACAGGGTATTCTCGCCCAGGACCAGGCACCTGGCTTCTACGCTTACTTCCAGGACTTCAATGTGCCCGACACCGGCGAGCGCCTGACCCGCAAGAGCTTCATCGGACTCGGCAAGCTGGAAGATTACTCGGCGGGTGTTGTTTACCGCCACGAAGAAACTCTGTCTGGCCCCAAAAAGGACCGTCTGGAACTCCTGCGGCACACGCGGGCAATGTTTGAGCAGTTGTTCCTGTTGTACTCGGATCGCGAAGGAACAATTGATCGTGAGTTGGATCAATCCGCGCAGGCGGCCCCGCTGCTGGATGTGACGGACGAGTATGGCGCGCGGCACCGCCTATGGGCCATCACGGACGCGGCCCGCGTGGCGCACATCCAGGAATACATGAAGCCGTTGAAACTACTGATCGCCGACGGCCACCATCGCTACGAGACCGCGCTCAATTATCGGAATGAACATCCCGACGATCCTGCTGCCCAATACGTGGTGATGACGTTTGTGAATATGTACTCGCCGGGCGTGAAGATCCTGGCCACGCATCGCGTGCTGCACGATCTGCCGGGATTTACAACCGAAACCTTGCTGGCTAAGGCCACGGGCGCTTGGTCCTTCAAAGCATTTGACTCCTTGACGGACCTGAAGCGCGAGTTAAATACGGCGTCGCCGCAGATCGTACGCATCGGTGTTGCGACAGCCACCAAAGCCTATCTGCTCTCCCGCCCCCGCAAAGACGGCGAACTGGATGTGCCCGTTTTGCACGATGAGATTCTCCGCAACTGGTTGGGCATCAGTGAAGAAGCTGTGCGAGACGAGCAATACATTCACTACGTGAGGGGCATAGATGCGGCCGTGGCCGAAGTGAAAGAGCGCGGAGCCCAGGCCGCGTTTCTCCTCGACCCCACGCCCGTGGACGAAATGGCGCGGGTCGCTTTCGCCGGCGGCGTGATGCCTCAGAAATCGACGGACTTCTACCCCAAGCTTCTGAGCGGCGTGGCGATTTACCGCTTGTAGCGCGACAGCAAATAGTTTTGTGCGGCCGTCGCCGCATCGGAGCCCGGCGCGATCACCACCGTTTGCAGGTACGCTTTCTTCGCGTCCTCACGATTCTTCTTTAGATCGTAAATCTGGCCCGTCCGCAGCCACGCGTACAACTGAGTGTTGAGGTCTACAGCGGAGGGGTTAGTCGTTACTGCCTTCAGATCCTCCAGCGCTAAATCCAGATCGTTGTACCAGAACAGCAGATTGCCGCGCGTATAGCGGAGCTTTTCGGGCGCCAGGCGGTCGTACCCCGGTGTATTCGCACGCTTGAGACGGTCCACCTCGCGGATCACCGCCAGAGCTTTATCCTTCTCGCCCAGGTCGCCGTGCATCTGCACCAGTTCCAGGCGCAACAGAAAATTTCGTGGAAAGCGCTGGATCAAATCTAAGAGCAGCGGCACTGCTTCCTTTGCCCGCCGCTCGCGGCGATACGCCGCGCACAACAGGATTTCAGCGTCTACGTTATTCCGTCGGCCGAACTTGGCCACCTGCTTGACCGTTTCCAAGCCTCGTTCACGGTCGCCCCTGAATCCCGCGAAGAAACCCAGCATGCGCCAGGTTGGCGACAGGCTCCCCAGCACGTAATCGTAGACCCCCTGCACCAAGCGCGCGTCAACGAATGTGGGATCGATCTCAGTGATGCGATTGTGCGCTTTGCGCGCGGCCGTTGCATCGCGCAAGGCATCCGTGTACGCCTTCCGCACCAGAAAATGATAGTTGCCGCGCAGCCCGTAGCTGACGCCTTGGGCATACAAAGCCTGGACGTCGTTGGGGTTTACCTGAAGACGCGCCTCGGCAAGTGCCATTGCACGGTTGATGGAATCCTGAAACTCTTGATCGTCGGTCTTGTCGGGGCTCAATCCCGCTCGTCTCAGGAAAGGGTTCGATCCGGTCACCAACTCGCTTTCGAGCGCGCCTGAACGGAACATTTCCCGATAGAGAATTGCATGCGCAACGTGATTGTGGGCGTCCGGTGAGTTGGGATTCCGCGCCGCCTCCGCGCGAAACAACGCTAGTGCTTCCGGGAATTCGAGATTGTAAAAATGCTGGTATCCAGGGTCGGCCTGCAGGTCCTGTGCACGAGCCGGCAGTGCAAGAGACCCGACAAACACCAGCAGTAGGAGCAGCCGGCTCATTCGCGAATCTCGGTGCTCAAGGCCGCCGCGACGTTGCGGACCATTCCTTCATATTTCGCGCGCATCACGGGCGTGCCACGGAATCGGTTGCGAAACTCTTCCACCGACAGCGAGGCGAGGTCATCGAGAAGCGGCGCAGGATCATAGCGCGGCTGGAACGCCGGGTCGTTCGTTTCCGGTGCGCGCGCATTCCAGGGGCAAACCTCCTGGCATATATCGCAACCAAAAACGCGTGGCCCGAGCCATGTTCGCTGCTCCTCCGGAATCGGCCCGCGCAGTTCGATGCTCAGATAGGAAATGCAGCGGCGGGCGTCCAGCGTCCAGCCATCACCCTGCGGGACGATCGCCTGCGTCGGACATGCGTCGATGCACCGCGTACAGGTTCCACAGCGGTCAGGCGGCGGCGCATCCCGCTCCAGTGCAAGCGTGGTGATGAGCTCCCCCAGGAAAAACCACGACCCCAGTGGCTCATTGATCAGACAAGTATTGCGCCCAATCCACCCTAGGCCGGCTTGCCGCGCATAGCTGCGCTCCAGCAGCGGAGCCGTATCCACGCAGATTTTCCATTGATGCGGCTCGATACCTGCCAGCTTGCACGCCAACTGCTCTAAAGCTTCACGCAGCACATCGTGATAGTCGCGGCCCCAGGCATAGCGCGAAAATATTGCATGTCCCTCGCGCTCCGGCGGCGGCACCTGATTGTAAAGCTTCCCCACGCAAATGATCGATCGCGCTCCGGGCAGCAGATTTCGCGGATCGTTTCGGACGTCGGCACGCCGGTCCGTGAGATAGCGCATCTCGCCGGCCATGCCCAGCGCTGTCCACTGTTGATAGCGTGCCACATCGCCTTGAATCGGCTCCGCCGCGGCCACACCCGCTAGTTCGAAACCGCATTCACGCGCGAGGCGTCTGACCGTATCGGACTGCACCCTTTCATGGTAGCGGGTGCTATTCTCGGTTTGAAGGTGACATGAGTCTGCGGGGAATCTTGAGTGCGATCGCCTGCGCCCTGATCTTTCTCGGCGGAGTTTATGGTTTCCAGAAACCTTGGCGCGAGTACCCTGCGGTCGAATACAACGACTTTCCGCTGCCTCCCGATTCCCAGGTTCCCGCCGAATGGACCTTCGCGCGGCTCATGTTTCCAGGCGGCGGAGCTGGGGTGGACGGCTACTATCCGCGTTTTCAGGGCGACTACCGCCGCGGGCTGTCTCTGTGGACGCAGGACTATCCACGCGCCGACCGCCACTTGGCCCGCGCCATGCGACGCCTCACCCGCATCGATGTGCGCTCGGTAGAGCAGGTGGTGGCCCTCGACGATGACGACGATGCCTTTAACTTTCCCTGGATCTATGCGGTCCAGGTGGGCGAATGGGGCCTGACCGAAGCGGAAGGCACGAAGCTGCGCGAATACATCGAGCGCGGCGGATTCTTCATGGCCGACGATGTCCATGGAAACGACGAGTGGGCTGAGTTCGCCAAGCGTATTCACTTTGCCTTCCCGGACCGCCCGATTGTCGATCTGCCCGACGACGATCCCTATTTCCATGCGGTGTTCGACATCACGGAGCGGCCGCAGGTCCCAGGCCAGGCTCATCTTCGCGAAGGCTGCAAGAATTGCTCAGAGGGCGGCCGGGGCGCAGCCTGGCGGGCCATCAGAGACGACAAGGGGCGCGTAGTCGTCGCGATTTCACACAATTCCGATCTTGGTGACGCCTGGGAATATGCCGATTCGCCCTACTACCCGGAGAAAGAAAGTGCGCTCGCCATCCGTGTTGCCGTGAACGACGTCATCTATGCCATGACGCACTGAGCGCGCCGTTTGCCTACTTTTCGAAGCGCTTGAAGAAGCTATCCGCGTTCCAATGCGGACGCATCCCGGCATCGGCCACGCGCATGCCAAGATCCAGCATGATCCGGTTGTAGGCGGCCGCCGCGGGTTTATCCACCGGCTGATTCAGATCGTCCGACGGAGCGTGGTAACGCTCCCGCAGCCAGTCCTTGGCCAGCTTTTCTTCGGGCGACCCCTTCTCGTATCCGAACTTGAAGGTGAGCGCGGGAATTCCGTGGCGGATGAAGTTGTATTGATCGCTGCGGATGAAAAGGTTGCGCTGTGGTTCCGGATCGGGCCCTACTGCCACTCCCGCCTTCTCCGCAACGGCACGGATATCGGCTCCCAGAGTGGATTCTTCCAGCCCCATCACCTGCAGCGACTTTAGCGGGAAAAGCGGCAGATACATGTCCATATTGATTTCGGCCACAATGTTTTTGATCGGCACAGTCGGTGCGTTCGTGAAATATTGCGACCCCAGCAAGCCCTTCTCTTCGCCCGTCACTGCGACAAACAAAATGCTGCGCTTCGGCCGCAGGTTTTCCAGCTTCGCGATATTGGCGATCTCGATCAGCGACGCGATTCCCGAGCCATCATCCATCGCACCGTTGTAGACGCGATCGGTCCGCGTGTCCCCGGCAACGGTCGGCCCCACGCCAAGGTGGTCCAGGTGCGCTCCGAAGACCACATATTCGTTCTTGAGTACGGGATCCGATCCAGGCAGCACCGCGACTACATTCTGCGATTCCACATCCGACAGCTTCATATGCTCGGTCGCGCGCAGACGAATCTTCATCGGGAAGTGGGGCAGCGCCTGGCCTTGATCCGCCAGTGCCAGCATTTCAGCGAAGGTGTGTCCTGAGGCCGCGAAAATCTGCTCCGCGTGGGCCGGATTGATCACGGCGCCAAACTGCAGCGGAGGAGGATCGGACGGGCTCGTGACGGCCAACTGCATAGTCGGGTTCAAACGCGCCAGCGTCGACCGCTCCCACGGGATGTCCATGGACTTCGGATTCGCCATCACCAGCGTCCCAATCGCCCCGGTCTTTTGCAGGGCCTTGGCGCGCTCTTCGCGCGACGAATAGTGTGAGCGCAGATTTCCCGGAATGCTCGACGGACCTCCGGCAATGTAAACCACGATCTTGCCCTTCAAATCCTGACCGGCGAAATCGTCGAACTTGTATTCCGGTATGGAGAGCCCGTAGCCGCAATATACCAATTCTGCTTCGACATTCTCGGCCAGCCCCGCCCGCACGCCCAAATTGGCGTCTTCTCCCAGTTTCAACGGCGTAACTTTGCCGTCGCGCACGATTGCCAGGCTGGATTGATCTTCAACGATCTGCGCCACTTTGAATTTCACCGGCTGCAAGTAGCCGTTCACGCCCGCCGGTTTCAACCCCGCTCGCTCGAACTCGCTCGCCAGGAAACGCGCGGCGCGCAGGTGCCCAGGCGATCCGGTGTTGCGGCCTTCCATGTTGTCGTCGGCCAGCACCTGGATGTGCGACCACCAGCGGGCGCCTTCCTTAGCCAAATCGGGCTTAACCAAATCCGCCGCCGGAACCAGCGCCGCGGCCATCGCAAGGACAAAGTAAGGGCGCATAATTTCAAGTTTAGACGCATGTTGGGGAAATTGGTTTGTTCTGGACAAGGCGGATCGGTCACAATAGTTGCTGATGCCGCAGATCGAAAAGTTCCGGGTTGCCTTGATCCAAACCAGTTG
>CAZDGT010000311.1:0-7133 GCA_964504905.1 uncultured Bordetella sp.
ACGTAAATGGGAGCTCCGTAGAGGTCCAAGGCAATCTTCACTACGTCAATCGCACGCACAACTCCGGCACAAAAACCCCTTGGTCTCAAGAGGATAATCTTCTTGGTCGAGACTGCTCGCGGAGCTGTCGCAGAGTTGGCCATAAGTAACTTCCAATTATAACAGCTTGGTTTCGCCTACTGTGGGGAAGGGGGCCACCCCTGCCTATTGGCATAGATGGCGGAGGGGGCGAATGCGAAGGATTTGGAGCTAGATCCGCTGGCGAACGAACTCGTACCGTTCCAGGGTTGCCGCGAATCGCAAGGGCTGTTCGCTGCGGACTACTTTCCCGATGCAACGCAGGCGGACATCCGAGCGCGTTCCTGGAGCCTTCGGCAACGTGATGAAGTACTCAATCGACGCCCCAATTTCCACCGGCGCCTTAGAGCTGAACAGCACTCCGCTGGAACTCACGTTCCGCGTTTCACCCTTGGATTTGGTTTTGGTCGCGCTATCCAGGATCTCGAAGGGTAGGCGCAGGTCGAAGCGCTGGTTTTTCCGTTGTTCCATCACAGTGATACCGAGTGTATAGGTGGCAGAATCTAAGGTCAACGCCTCAGAGTCCCAAAATGACGCTGATTGTAATGGTACTTTTGAATTCATGGACTATGTCGTTCCCTCTTATCCACTGCCATCCCTGCCTGTGGTTGGAACTCAGGCGCGCTTCCCGATTCACCGCATCTATTGCGTAGGACGCAACTACCTGGCGCATGTGCGCGAGTTCGGAAACGACGAGAAGAGCCCGCCATTCTTCTTTACCAAGGCCAACGACATGATCGTCGAGGACGGGGCCGTGATTCCCTACCCCCCGCTAACAAACAACTACCATCACGAAGTCGAATTGGTGGTGGCTATAGGGAACCGAGGCAATGACATACCGGTGGAAGGGGCGCTGGAGTACGTTTACGGGTATGCAGTGGGCTTCGACATGACACGGCGCGACGTGCAACAGGCTGCGTCCAAGAAGGGCCACCCCTGGGAGATTGGGAAGTCCTTCGACCATTCGGCGCCGTGCGGTCCCATTTATCCCGCAGCGCAGGTAGGACATATCCGCGAAGGCGAGATCGAGATCACGGTGAATGGACAGGTGCGCCAAAAGTCCGACGTGAACCTGCTGATCTGGGATGTGCCGAACATCATCAACCAGTTGTCTCAACAGGTGACGCTTCAGCCCGGCGATCTTATTTACACCGGCACGCCGGAAGGCGTTGGCCCGGTGGTTTCGGGTGATGTCATGGTCGGTCGCATCGCCAAGTTAGGCGAACTAACGATCAGGGTTGCGTAATCGGTTCCGGAATCGCGGCCCCGTCGGCGCGTGGATCGGAAGCGGCATAGTTGGTGCCCGTTTTGGAGTTGTGCAGAATGGCCTGGCCGCGGCCCATCTCTTGCGTATACTCGCGGCGGATGGCGATCTTGTGGCCGCGTTCGGAGAGTTGCTGCAGCGTGCTAGCGGGAACGCGCACTTCGATCGACACATCGCAGCCGGTGGAGTTGCGCTTGGTGAAGCGCGGTGCTTCGAGGGCAGCCTGGACGTTCATGCCGTAATCGACCAGGTTCGAAACGAACTGCGCGTGCGCCAGCGGTTGATTCGCGCCACCCATGATGCCGAAGCCAATGTGCATGTCGCCGCGCTCCATGAACGCCGGAATGATGGTATGAAACGGCCGTTTGCCGCCCGCCAATACATTAGGATGCTTGGGTTGCAACGTGAATCCTGCGCCGCGGTTTTGCAGCAGAAAGCCCATGCCTTCGACGGTGACTCCGGAGCCGAACTCGGAGTAAACACTTTCAATCCAACTGGCGATATTGCCGTCTTTGTCCACGATGGTGAGATACGTTGTGTTGCTGCCCACTGGCTGTCCAGGTGGAACTTCGCAGTTCGCCTTCCTGGGATCGATAAGGGCTGCGCGCTTACGGGCGTAGTCTTTCGAAAGTAGCTGAGCCACTGGCGCGTCGTAGGTGTGGGGATCCGCGTCGTAACGGTGCACGTCGGCGTAGGCCAGTTTCATAGACTCGATGCGTTTGTGCATTTCAATAGCGCTGAACGCTCCCAGCGGCGAAGCCGGGGCGGTCTCCATGATGTTGAGCATCTCAAGTGCAGCCATCCCCTGGCCGTTCGGCGGCATCTCGTAGACGCGCCACCCGCGGTAGTCGATGGAGATGGGCTGCACCCACTCAGCGGAGAACGAGGCCAGATCGCCGGCCGTCATGGTGCCGCCTAGCGAGCGAGACGTTTTCAAAATCGCGGTTGCGATTTCGCCTTTGTAAAACGCAGGGGGCCCCTGCTCAGCTACTAATCGGAAGGCGTGCGCCATCGCTGGATTGCGGAACACATCTCCTTCCTGCGGAGCTTTTCCGCCCGGAAAGAACAGGCGCATCGACTCCGGGTTTGTCTTGACGCGCGAACTATTTTCCGCCTCCGCCCAGGATTCCTGAACGGCCTCGGAAACCGGGAATCCATTTTCTGCATAGGCGATGGCGGATTGGAACAGATCCTTCCACGGCAACTTCCCGTAGCGCTGATGCATTTTCCACCAGCCATCGACTGCTCCCGGCACCGTGAAACTATGGATGCCTTGCTGAGGCATGGACTTGAAACCCAGCTTCGCCAGAAATTCAGGCGTGAGAGCGAGCGGGGCCGGTCCGGAAGCGTTCAGCCCTTGCAGTTTCCCGGTCTTGGCATCCCAGTAGAGGGCAAACAGGTCTCCGCCCAGTCCGTTCTTCATGGGCTCGACAACTGAGAGCACGGCGTTGGCCGCAATGGCCGCATCGACCGCGCTACCGCCCCTTAACAAAATTTGCACCCCTGCCTGGGATGCGAGCGTCTGACTAGTGGCGGCAATACCTTGTTGCGTGATTACCTGCGAACGTCCGTAGTTTCGGCCCTGACTGAAGAGCGGGAGCACCAGCAGAATCGACGCGATGGAGAAGCAAACCACGCATCGCGCCAAACCATTCATGCGGGGTAGTTTATCACGCTATGAGATTTCTTAACTTTTATTCTAACTTGCGCTACAATAGGAATATAATCCGCGCCGATCATTTACGGCCCCCGTTGCCCGCCATCACAAGGAGATTTTGAATGGCAATCACACGGACAGCTCCCGCTAAGGCCTCCGAACCGAAGACTCATCGCAGCCCGCGGCGAGTTCCGAAGATCGTGCCGGCCCCTATCCCCGATTTCGACGTGGTAGCCCACCAAAAAGAAATTGCGCAAGTGGCCTACCGGATTTGGCTGGAACGCGCTGACCGCCCGGGCTCGCCGGAAGAGGACTGGCTGAAAGCGGAAGCCGAAGTGCGGGCGAAGTACACCCGCTAAGCCATCGGGTATTCGCCCTAACTCCTAAAGATTTCAGCGGATTGGTACGATAGACTCTCACGTGCCATGAGTACGGCCACCCTTCAACCCGCGGCCGGAATTTCGGTATCCCAAACACTGCCATCGCGGTGGATTATCTCCCGCCGCCAGGATCTGATCTGGTTCATAGGCTCGGCCCTCATCAGTTACCTCGCGTTGAGCCTCATGGCCGTGGGGGTGGGCGTTGCGCTGATCCAGTTCATCTGGTTTTTTGGCGTGGATGGACCGCACGTACAATCCACCATAACCCGCACTTACTTCGACAAGGCCGAGCGCGCGCGATTGGGCTGGTACCTGTGGATTCCGGTTCCGCTGCTGCTGCTAGGTCCGGCTATGGTGTTCGTTGGATATGCGTCGTTGTTTTTTCTATTCGCCGTATGCTGGCAGCAGTTCCACATCGTGAAACAGCACTTTGGCTTCATGATGCTGTATAAGGCCAAAAACAAAGACCGAGACCGCACGGATTTTCTGGTGGACCGCTGGCTGCTGCTGAGCTCGCTGCTGATCCCGCTCGGGATGTTTGTGCTGCGCACGCGTCCTGCGATCACGCAGACGGTTCCATTGCTGGCGTGGCTGACCCCGGTCGCCATTGGCCTCTATGCGCTGCTGGCCGCCGTATGGCTGGTCCGGCAGGCGCAAAAACTGCGTTCGGGCGCGCCCATGAACTGGCCGAAACTCGGGCTCCTGGCTACCGTGATTCCGCTGCAGTGGCTGGCGCTGCTCTATGCGTCGCACTACGGGCCAAATGGAATCCTGCGGGCGGGCATCACGCTGGGGTTGTTCCACAGCTTCCAGTACCATCGCTTGATGTGGTTCCACAATCGTAATCGCTACACAGAGCCCGGGGCACTGGAGCGCCACGGATTGGCCGCACGGTTGGTGTCGAACGTCGGGGTCTACCTGGCGATCGCCATCGGATTGAATTTGGTATTGAACTTCATTCCCTCAGCCCTCTTGCCTTACCAGACGGCACAGGCTGCCGTCTGGGGAGTCGCATTTACGCACTACTGCATGGATGCGCGCATCTGGCGCGTGCGCTCGGATAAAGGGCTTGCCGCGGCGCTGCGGATGGCCTAGCGCGCAACGGCGATGCAAGGCATTCTGTTCGATCTTGACGGAGTGCTGTATAACTCCGAGGAGCCGATCCCGGGAGCCTCGGAAACACTGGCTTGGCTTCGGGACCGGCAGATCCCGCACTTGTTCGTTACCAATACCACTTCGCGCGGCCGCGATGCACTGGCAGCCAAACTGGCGCGATTCGGGATTCCAGCTGAGGCGAGCCAGATCATGACTCCGTGCGAGGCCGCAGCGGACTGGCTCCGCTCGCAGAGCGCCAGAGGCGTCGCGCTGTTTCTTCGTCCGGCGGCGCGCGCGGCGTTCGACGGCCTCGAACTCCTCACAGATGACGCCGAGAGTGGAGCGAATTACGTGGTCATAGGCGACCTAGGAAGCTCATGGGACTTCGCGACACTCAACCGCGCGTTCCGCTTGCTGCATGCGCATCCGGAGTCGAAATTGATCGCGTTGGGGATGACGCGCTATTGGAAAGCGCAGGACGGGATCTCCTTGGATGTCGCTCCGTTTGTCGCGGCCCTCGAAAACGCCGCCGGCAGGAAGGCATTGGTTTTCGGCAAGCCAGCCGCAGCCTTTTTCAATGCGGCCGCGAATCGGCTTGGGATTCCAAACAGCGACATCTTGATGGTAGGGGACGACATAGAAAGCGATATCGCGGGAGCGCAAGGCGCAGGAATGCGCGCCGCGCTGGTAAGAACCGGCAAGTTCCGCGAGATGGATCTCGACGGCCCGGTCAAGCCGGATGTGGCGCTGGAATCAGTGGCCGCCCTACCGGCGATGATGCTAGGCGCTGGCGCCGCCGGTGAAACTCGCTAACGCCGCGGACTCGTCGGGGAAACCAATGAGGACGCTATCCAGTTTGGTGATGCGCAACAAGTCCCCGATGCGGGCCGGGATGTTCGCCAGTTTGAGTTGCCCACCAGCCTTGTTGACCTTGGCGTAAGCGCTGGCGAGTTCGCCCAGTCCGGAACTGTCCATGAAGCTGACGCCCGCCAGATTCAGCAGGATTTTGTTGGCACCTGCTTCACGTAATTTCGTTATGGCCTCGCGCACCGCAGCCGATCCATCGTTCAGAACGATGCGCCCGGACAGATCGATGATGGCGATGTCGCCGGCATGCCGCACAGACGTTTCAAAACTCACTATTGCCTCCAGAAGATTCCGGGGAGCGACGGAGGATACCCGGGATTGCCGCTAGTATAGCGAACATGGCGCCGCTGCCGGTGTGGACCGGAATTTGAGTGGGACAATAGAAATGCATCGGCATTCCGCCGCGTGCGCGATCACTGGAGACGTTTTGCTCAAGCAGATTACCGTGCATGGCGCACGGCAGCACAACCTTAAGAATATCGACGTGGCGATTCCGCGTAACACCCTGACTGTGATCACGGGTTTGAGCGGGTCGGGCAAGTCCTCGCTTGCCTTCGACACGATTTACGCCGAGGGACAGCGCCGCTATGTGGAAACGCTATCTCCATACGCACGCCAGTTTTTAGATCAAATGGAGCGGCCGGAGGTGGACTCGATCGACGGCCTTAGCCCAGCGATTTCCATCGAGCAGAAGACCACCAGCCGCAGTCCGCGTTCGACCGTGGGCACCATCACGGAGATTTACGATTATCTTCGCGTACTGTACGCAGCTATCGGCGTCCCGCATTGCCCCACCTGCGGCCTGGAGATTTCGCGGCAATCGGCGCAACAGATCCTGCAGCAGGTGATGACGCTGGGGCCGCAGGAGCGCGTGATGATCCTCGCCCCTATTGTGCGCGGGCGCAAGGGTGAATACCGCAAGGAACTGGAAAAACTGGCGCGCCAAGGTTTCGTACGGGCACGGGTGGACGGCGTGCTACGTCCGCTGGATGAGGAGATCACGCTCGATAAGCGGAAGAACCACACTATCGAAGTAGTAGTAGACCGGCTGCTGATTAAGCCTGAAGTCGAGAAACGCCTGGAGGCGTCCATCGAGACTGCGACCAAGCTGGCCGGCGGCCTAGTGCTGGTGGTGCAGGTGGATGGCCCGGAACGGTTGTACTCGCAGAAATTGGCGTGTCCGGAATGTGGCGGAAGCGTGCCGCAACTGGAGCCACGTTCGTTCTCCTTCAACAGTCCGTTCGGCGCGTGCGAAACATGCACCGGCTTAGGCAGCCGATGGAGTTGGGATCCGTCGAAAATGATCGTGGACTCTGCGAAGCCGCTGCTGGATGGGGCCCTGGGAATTGGCGGAAGTTCGACGCATGTGGCGGGAGATTTGAAACTGCTGGCGGCGCGCCTGAAGATTCCGATTCAAAAGCCGTTTGAGAAGCTGCCGAAGAAGGCGCAGGAAGCACTGAGCGAGGGCCTGATCGCGGCGCTGGATCAATTCTACGAGCAGGAAGCCATGTCCGAAAGTACTCGCGAATGGCTGCTAAGATACCAATCCGCTGCACCGTGCCCGGATTGTAAAGGGAAGCGGTTGAAGCCGTCGAGCCTTGCAGTCAAAGTGAAGGGCGTAAGCATCGCGGACTTGACGGGCCTCTCGGTGACGCGTGCGCTGGAGACCGTCACGAAGTGGAACCTCGACGGGCGCGAGTTGCAGATCGGAAAGCGTCCCGTCGATGAGGTACGTAACCGTTTGGAGTTCCTGCGGGGAGGAGGGTTGGGCTACCTGAGCCTGGATCGCTCG
>CAZDGT010000312.1:0-9028 GCA_964504905.1 uncultured Bordetella sp.
GCAAAAGCCCAAAGACGTGCCGCTCGATGAAGATTGCCCGCAGTGCGGCGGCAAACTCGTCAAGAAGTACGGCCGCTTTGGCGAATTCGTGGCCTGCGGCAATTATCCGAAGTGCAAATTCGTGAAGCAGAAAACCATCGGAGTGAAGTGCCCCAACTGCTCCGAAGGCGAAGTCATCGAACGCCGCTCCAAACGCGGTAAGACATTCTACGGTTGCAATCGTTATCCGGAATGCGAGTTCGTGGCCTGGGGCAAACCAATCGCCGAGAAGTGCCCGGACTGCGGCGGCGGATACCTGATCGAGAAGTACTTGAAGTCGGGAGCCTTCGCCCAGTGCCCCAACGCCGAGTGCAAATTCAAGAAGCCCCTTGACGTCGCGCCGGTCGAGGCCGAGGTCGCGGTTTAATGGCGGCAGCCGCCAGCCCTGCTAACGTCGACTACGGAATCGACGCGCCTCTGATCGCGCGTGGCTGGTTTGGGCGCGCCGGTTGGTGTCTCGCGGTGGGATTCGCGTTCTGGTTCATGAACCGGCTGGAATACCCCGGCCCCGCCGCGCGCGTGTTTGTAGTGTTGGCGCTGGCGGCAGTGGTTTGCGCGGGAATCGCCTGGTTCAAGCAACAATCGAGCCGTGTCGGGAAACTGCGCCTGCGCGAACAATTGCTAGACCAACTGGCACTGCAGGGCGATGAAAAAGTTCTGGATATCGGCTGCGGCCGCGGGCTTTTGGCAATTGGCGCGGCTAAGCGGCTCAAAACCGGGAAGGTCACTGCAATAGACGTCTGGAATCCCTTGGCTCTTTCCGGGAACACGGCGGATGCCGCCAAGGAAAACGCCAAGGCCGAAGGCGTCGCGGACCGTGTGCGCTTCGAAACCGGAGACGCGCGCAAACTGGTTTATCCCGCTGACCACTTCGACGCGGTGATTTCAGCCAATGCGCTGCACACTCTAGCCGACGATACGGAGCGCAAACAGGCGTTGAACGAGGCCCTCCGCGTTCTGAAGCCGGGTGGGCGCATTGTGATTTTCGATACTGCCGAAACCGGTTACTACGCCCAAGTGCTCCGCGCCTCTGGCGCGCAAGATGTGTCTCTTTCCCCTTGGACTTTCTTGTGGTGCCTGCCCTCCCGTAGCGTCAACGCCCGAAAATAGGGCTTCGTCCCTATTTTCGTTCTAAGGTTCCGCCGATAGAGGCACATATGTCCAAGAAGCCTTCCCGGCCACTCAGCCGTCCAGCACGATTCCTGTTGATGGGATTCATCGCGCTGTGCATCGTATTTACCAGCGGCGTGGCTGCCTTGAAGGTTTATCCTGGGCTGGCGCTTCTGCCGGTCCTTGGTAGCGCCAAGACCAGCCCTTATTGCACTGCCTGGCGCACCATAAGCGACGCTCAGATGAAAATTGTCCAGGCCGATAACGAGCGCAAGATCCTGGCCAAATCGCATGTGGTTCGGAAGGATGGGCCCTACAAACTATGGTCAACTCCCGCCGGGGAGTATTGGGTGCCCGATACGAGCGACGAGATCCTCGGCATCCTTCTGGCCCAGCAAGAGCGCAAAGTCTACGGCGACGCTTCCACGGGTGGCGTCCGCCAGGGCGACATCGTGCTGGACGGCGGCGCGCATGTCGGAACTTACGTAAAGACAGCTCTCGATGCAGGTGCGGAAAAGATCGTCGCCATTGAGCCTTCTCCGGATGCACTCGAATGCCTGCGCCGCAACTTCGCGAAGGAAATCGCTTCGGGCAAAGTGATCGTCTACGCTAAGGGAATTTGGGATGAAGAAAAACACCTGGTCTTTTACTCCAACGGAAACGGCGCTGCGGGCGACAGTTTCGTGAACCAGGGAGCAAACGCCAAGGTGATCGCCGACATCCCCGTCACGACCATCGACAAGATCGTCAAGGAACTCAATCTGCCGCGCGTCGACATCATCAAGGCGGATATCAAGGGCGCCGGGACACGCATGATTAAAGGCGGAGTAGAAACCATCCGCGCATACCATCCGCGCATTGTGATTTCCGTCGAAGAAGAACCCGAAGATCCAGCCGAAATCCATGCCGCGGTGATGAGCATTGGCCCCACGTATCGTTTCCGCCCCGGTCCGTGCGAGTTTAGCGACGGCGAGATCCGCAACGACACCATCTTCTTCGAATAAGGCGTCCCGTTTGGGATGCTAACCTGTCACAAAGGGAGTTTTTCAGGTTGAGTAGTCTGTTTCTATCCATTCTGTGCATTGCCCTGTTCGCGGTTTCGCCTGGGTCCGCTGAAGAGGCATTCGTGCCTCTGTTTGTCATCGAACGCAGCGTCAACGGGAATGTAGTTCACTACGATGCGAAGCTGAAGGACGGTAAGCTCGACCCGCAGCAGCCGGTGGTTGTCTACTGGGTAATGGCCGAGGACGGACATCGCCAGGAGCTAAATCTCCTGGAGAAACTGAAGGCCTACGGCTTTACCATCCGCCCCGACAAACAACCCGATGCCTTCCGTATGACCCTGGTCGCGGACAAGAAGAAAGAAATCCGAGTTTTGCGCACGGGCTCCGCTGTGCGTGCCGAAGCCCGCATCGGCAACTGTGATGCCTATCTGCAAAAAATCTTTATCGCCTCGAAGAAATCCTGGCTGGTCAGCCTCCCGGAATACGCCGAGATGATCGGCAACGACATGTCCACCGGCGCCGAATGCCGTGAGCGCGTCACGCCTGGCGACCGCTAGAACCTAACCTCAAAAGCAAACAGCGTTCCCCGCCCCAGCAACCACTCGGGATCCAAGCGCCGCTTCACTTGCTTCATCGCCTCAATCTGATCCGGCGGATACTGGATCTCCAGCAGGTGCGCCTTGCGCTTTCCCAAACCGTGTTCCGCGCCAACGGTGCCACCCAGTTTCACGGCTTCGCGCGCCAGCTCCGTCATCACTTGCTTGCCACTTTCGAATTGCTCGCGGTTCTCCGGAAAGCTATTGATGTGCACGTGCGCGTCGCCGATGTGGCCGTAGATCACATACCGGCCCGGCGCCTCAGCGTCCATGACGCGCCGGTAGATCGCCATCATTTCACGATTCCTGTCCAAAGGTACCGCGTAGTCCGTTCCGAACTTCACGAAACCTGTGCGGCGCACCCGGTCGTTGGCTTTCTCGGCGAGACTGTGGCGGAAGGCCCGGAAGCGCTCGCGGTCGGTAGCCGACGTGGCAAACCACGAGTCATTCTCAAGCGCGTTGCCCATGTCAATGTCCGCGTCTCCCTCGATCTCAATCATCAGCGCCGCTTTGTGCGGCACGTCCATCATCGTTAGCGAAGCGTGATCGATGTATTCGATCATATTGAGGCCCGGCGTCGGACGCCAGCGCTCCACTGCATCCATAGCCTCGTCTTCGGAGCGGAAGAACACCACTCCGCCGAGCCTCTCGCCCGGTGCGGGCAAGAATTGCAACTCGGCCTCAGTCACGACGCCCAGTGTGCCTTCGTTGCCGACGATCAAGTCCACCCACTCCATCTCCGGCGCCAGCGGATAGCCAGCCGAGTTCTTCGTGGTTCGCGGTAGCGAGATGCGCGGGACATCGAAATCGATCTTTTCACCGCGTTTGAACGTGACGACGCTGCCATCCATAAACGCCACTCGCAGCGATAGTACATGGCGGCGCGTCGCGCCATAGCGAAAGCTTCGCGAACCGCTGGAATTGGCCGCGATGTTGCCGCCAATCGAAGAGGTGTTCTCCGTGGGATCGGGTGCGTAGAATTGGCCGGAAGCCGACGCCGCAGATTGCACCTCGCGCAGCAAGACTCCAGGGCCCACCACTGCCCTGCCCTTCCTCACTTCGAGCTTCCGCAAGCGGGTCAGCGAAATCGCCCAACCGCCGGAGGGCGAAGCGCCTCCCGCCAAGCCCGTGAGCGCGCCACAAACCGTTACCGGAGTCTTTTGCTCGAATGCGCGCTTCAGAATTGCCGCGACTTCGGACTCGGTCTCTGGCGAAAAGACCTGATCGGCGTGCCCCGGATAGTTCGAGGCGTCCGTGATATCCACTGCGCCCTATACCTCCAGGATCACCGGCATGATCAGCGGACGGCGCGAGGTCTGCTTGGTGATGAAGCGCTTCAGATCGGCGCGAATCTTTTCCTGCATCACGCCCCAATCGCCGCGCTCCTCCGCCGTCGATCCCTCGATGGTCTTCAGCACAACTTGACGCGCGTCCCGCAGCAGATCGGTGCCTTCGTCCATGGACATGAACCCGCGGCTGACGATTTCCGGCAGCCCTTCCGCGCGCCCCGAGTTCTTATTCATGGCGATGATAGGAAGCACGAAGCCGTCTTCCGAAAGATGGCGGCGGTCGCGGATTACTAGATCTTCTACCACGTCGCCGATGGATCCGGAATCGATGCACACGCGCCCAACGGTCACCGACGGGCCTTTGCGCGCACCGTTCGAGTCGATCTCCAGCGTCTGACCCGATTCCAGAATGAAGGTGTCCTCCAGGCCGAGGTGGCTCAGGTGCTGCGCCAGTTGGGCATGCTTGGCCATTTGCCGGTATTCGCCGTGGATGGGCACAAAGAAACGCGGGCGCACCAGGTTTAACACGAGCCGCAACTCCTCAGCGCTACCGTGTCCGGAAACGTGAATCGGCGGATTCATAGTCCCGTAAACCACATCGGCGCCGCGCTTGGCGATATGGTTCATCATCCGGTAGATTCCTTTTTCGTTGCCAGGAATAATGCGCGAGCTGAGCGCCACCGTGTCGCCCGGCTCCAGCGAGAGCGACTTGTGATTATCCACCGCCACTCGCGATAGCGCCGACATCGGCTCGCCTTGCGTGCCCGATACAATCGCCACCAGCTTGCTGGGCGCGGTCTGCATGATGTCTTGCGGACGCAACAGAATGCCGTTAGGAATGGTCAACAGGCCCAGGTCGTGCGCGATCTCCGTGGTGTTGTTCATGCTGCGGCCAAGGAAAGCCACTTTGCGGCCGTATTCGTGCGCCAGATCGAGGATCTGCTGCAAGCGGTGAATGGAAGAGCTGAAGCATGAAATCACTAGCCGCCGCGGTGTGCGCACGAATAGATCTTCCAGTCGCGGACCGACGGCGCGCTCGCTTTCGGTGTAGCCGGCCCTATCGACGTTGGTAGAATCCGACATCAGCAGCAAGACCCCGCGCTTGCCGTACTCGGCCAGGGTGTGAAGATCGAACAGCTCGTTGTCGGTGGGCGTGGGGTCCACTTTGTAATCGCCGGTGTGGATGATGACGCCCAACGGCGTAGTGATGGCCAGCAGCACGCAACTGACGATAGAGTGCGTAACGTGGATGAATTCGATTGCGAACGGACCCAGCGTCAGCTTTCCGCCCGGCTTGATTTTGTGGAGCTTCGCTTGGTCGAGCATCTGGTGCTCTTCGAGACGCCGCTCCACCAGCGCCAGAGTGAAGGCCGTGCCGTACACGGGGATGTTCAGTTGCGCGAGCAGGAACGGGATGCCGCCAATGTGATCTTCGTGGCCATGCGTCAATACTAAGCCGCGCACGAACTCGCGGTTCTGCTCCAGATAGGTGAAATCGGGCGTCACGATATCGACGCCCAGCAACTCCGCATCGGGGAACATCATGCCCGCATCGAGCACAATAATGTCGTCGCCGTAGCGAACGGCCATGCAGTTCATGCCGAACTCGCCTAGCCCTCCCAGCGGGATAATCTGGAGCTTTTTATCTGCCATGTGTGAAATTCAAGAGTAGCAAGCCTGGAGCGGACGCGCCGTTGTTAACATAAAAGTGCGGGCGCGTAGCTCAGGTGGATAGAGCATCAGCCTTCTAAGCTGAGGGTCCCTGGTTCGAGTCCAGGCGCGCCTACCAACACTTTGTTATCATCTCCCACGATGCAATCGCCAGGGCCCGAGCGCGCAGCGAGAGCGTTGCTTTGGCTGGTGTTTGCGGCCGCCGTCGCGGCGCTTTCCGTGCAACTAGTTTCTGGATTGTGGTCGCCCTGGCAGCCGCGGCGCGGGTTTGTGAATGCGAGCAGCGTCATCTTCGTATCCTTCATTTTGTTGACGATCCTTCACGGACGCAGGGGAGATCCGGCCCGCATCGCATCCGGAGAATTTGCGGCACTCTCTCTGTTCGCCATAGGAGCGCTTACTATCCTTGCCTACTTGCCGGGTCTTTCCGATCCCTTTCTTTTCGACGACTACACGCATCTAAGCCAAGCCTCGCAACAATCCTGGGGCGTAATGACTGCGAATGCCCTGTTCGCACATCCAACGTCGGGCGACTTCTTCTTTCGCCCCATCGGCTACCTCAGCTATTGGTTGGATTACCACTGGGCCACCAACCATCCGTTGCGATGGCATCTATGGAATGTGTTGGTCCACGCCGCAAACAGCGTTCTCGTTTATGTCTTAGGACGCCAGCTATCCCTCCGCCGTGCAGCGGCCCTCTTCGCGGGCTTAGTATTTGCAGTTCATTCCAGTCATGCCGAGGTCACTGGCTGGATGTCGGCTCGCTTCGATCTGCTAGCATTCCTGTTTTCCGCGCTCGCTCTCATCGCACTGTGTAGGTTCGCGGATGACAAGAAACCGGGTTGGTTGGCAATGATGGTTCTTGGCACGCTTCTTGCAGTGCTGAGCAAAGAAGCTGCTTTCAGCCTTCCCTTAATGGCCCTCTGCATGATTCCGTTCCGCCGCCATGCGGCTGCAAGTATCGTGAAACTTGCGGGAACAATGGCCATCGTGTGCGCGATTGCGTTTCTCTACCGCGCATGGTTATTGGGCCGCATCGGAGGCTATCAGACGGAGAGTGGCGCGCCCACTATCCTCAACTTCCACCTTCTTGCCACGCCCAATGCCCTGCTTTTCCGCCTCTGGGGATTGCTGCTGTTTCCACTGAACTGGTCAGAGCCTCCTGGAGCGCGGCTGACAGTGGCGTCATTGCTGATGCTCGTAGTAGTAGCGCTCTTCTTGGCAATCGCTCGGGCGGACCGGGCGCGATTGTTGGGCTCGCTCGGCCTCATTCTGACAGCAGCGCTTCCGGTGCAACATCTGCTGCTGATTGGCCCGGACCTTGCGGGCAGCCGCGTCCTCTATCTGCCGACACTCGGATTGGCACTGTTTTGGGGAGTATTGCTCGACGGCTGCGGCCGGGCAAGACTCGCTGTGGCGCTGGCGGCAGGGATGCTGTTGTTCCAGTGGGGTGCGCTCCGCCACAATCTGCGTCTGCGAACCGAGGCTGCACACGTGTCGCAACGGGCGTGCACCGCCATGGGCGAGGAACTGCGGCGCGACCCGAGGCCAATCCTAGTGGAAGAGTTGCCCAAAACCTGGAAAGGCGTCTATTTCCTCGCCAATGGATTCGTCCCCTGCGTCGCAATAGAATCAGGAACTCCAGACGCGGCCTCCCGGCTCTTCACGGGTTCGGACGCCGCAGTTCTCGTAGCTCATCCCCGTAAATTTATTTGGAACTCCGATATGCGAAGGCTAGTTGAAACAACGGGTCAATGACGCTGCGCTTCAATCCGTGTCAGCCGGTTATCCAGGTCGATGACTTTGCTGAGGAGCAGGTCAAATCGTGTATCGAACTTGTGTTCCATTCCGCTGAATCGCGTTTCCATACCTGAAAACCGGGAATTCAAGTCGTTAAGCCGTCCGTTATTAAGAAGAATACCGATCAGCACGGTAATGATCGTCGGCACGTTGGCAAGCGCCAGGACGAGAATTTGATTCTTATCCATTTTGAACTCACTTAAGTATAGCCAGTCATCAAGGGCCTAACGCTTCCGCCACCGCTTTCCCCACGTCCGCCGTGGACGCGCTACCGCCCATGTCGGGCGTGCGCGGGCCCTCCTCCGTCACCTTCTCAATCGCCCGCAGAATCGCATCGTGGGCCGCCGGATGTCCCAAGTGATCCAGCATCATGGCGCCGGACCAGATCTGCCCAATCGGATTTGCCACGCCTTTTCCCGCGATGTCCGGAGCGGACCCATGCACCGGCTCAAACAGCGACGGAAACTTGCGCTCCGGATTGATGTTGGCCGATGGCGCGATGCCAATGGTGCCAGTGCACGCCGGCCCCAGGTCGCTCAAGATGTCTCCGAACAAGTTGGACGCTACCACTACATCAAACCAATCTGGATGACGCACGAAATGTGCAGTCAAGATATCGATGTGGAACTTGTCCACCTTCACATCAGGATAGTTCCGCGCCATCTCCGCCACTCGCTCATCCCAGTAGGGCATGGATATGAAAATGCCGTTCGATTTCGTCGCCGCCGTGAGATGCTTTTTCGGACGCCGCCGCGCCAGCTCAAACGCATAGCGCAGAACGCGGTCCACGCCGACACGGGTGAAAATCGATTCCTGTAGTACAATTTCGCGCTCAGTGCCCGCGAACATCTTGCCGCCGGCTGAAGAATATTCGCCCTCGGTATTCTCACGCACCACATAGAAATCGATGTCCCCCGGCTTGCGGTTGGCCAGCGGGCTCGCCACTCCCCGCATCAGCCGCACCGGCCGTAGATTCACATACTGATCGAATTCCCTACGGAATAGCAGCAGCGAGCCCCACAGCGAAATGTGGTCCGGCACCTTCTCCGGCCAGCCCACCGCGCCGAAGAAGATCGCATCGTGCCCGCCGATCTGCTGTTTCCAATCGTCCGGCATCATCTGCCCGTGGCGGGTATAGTAGTCGCAGCTCGCGAAATCGAATCCGTCGTAGCGCAGATCGATGCCGAAGCGGCGCGCCGCCGCGTCGAGCACGCGGATTCCCTCGGGAACTACTTCGTTCCCGATGCCGTCGCCAGGAATGACGGCGATCCTATGGGTTGTCATGCAGTCTTTGAGGGGCGTTCAACCGCCGTTGGAATGAAACGGATCACCGCCCGCGGGTGGCGCAGGTTCGGCGCTTTCGATATCCAGGTTGACGACCACCGGTTCCTGCCCGCTCCGAACCACGACGGCCTCTACAGGTTCGTCCGCACGCGCGTTCATTTCCTGATGCGGCACGTAGGGAGGCACGTAAATAAAATCACCCGGCCCGGCCTCTTCCACGTACTCAAGGTGGTCA
>CAZDGT010000313.1:0-1680 GCA_964504905.1 uncultured Bordetella sp.
GCGCTCTTTGGGGTGGGCGCTTCTTCAATTCATTTCTTGGCCCGTCCTCACGTCATTACTCTATTGCTGCTCTCGGTGTCTATGTGGGTGATCGAGCGGGATCGCCGGAGAAGCGCCGAGGGCGCTCCCGACCGGCGTGTCTGGTGGCTGGTGCCCATCTCGCTCTTCTGGACCAATCTGCATGGGGGGTTCCTGATCCTGGTCGTGCTGCTGGGGCTGGCTGCGGTGGGTGCCGCGGCACAGGCGTGGCTCGAGAGAGAAGCGCTGGACCAAAATCGCTGGAACGCTTGGATGACCGGCGCGCAATGGAGCGCGGCGCTGCGCTACACGAAACTGACGGCTGCCTGCGCCGCTGTCACCTTTATTAATCCCTATGGATGGGGTTTGCACGCGCACATCATCGAGTATCTTCGTTCCGACTGGATTCGCAAAGTGGTCAATGAATTTCAGTCTCCTTCGTTTCGCGGCGAAAGCATGTTGCAGTTTGAAGCGCTGCTGTTTATCGGCTTGATGGCCGCGGCGGCGAATTTTAAACGGCACCACATTACGGAAGGTTTGTGGATTCTGTTGTGCTCCTATCTATCGCTTTCGAGTTCGCGCCATCTGCCGGTTTACGTTGCGGCGGTGTCGCCGCTAGTAGCGATCGAAATTAGCAATTGGTGGAGCACATGGACGGCGGGGGCAGGCCGCAAGTCGGCGCTCACGATTCTAAATCAGATTGCAAAGGATATGGTTCCAGGATTCCAGCGCACCAGCTGCATTCCTTTCATCGGGGTCGCGGCGCTGGCGGCGATCGGCGCGCCGATCCATTGGCCCACGGATTTTCCTTCCGAAATGTTTCCAACCGCCATGATCCACAAGCACGAGAAGGAAATTTTCGGTGCGCGGGTGATGACCACGGATCAGTGGGCGGATTATTTAATCTACCTCCATCCGGCCCAGAAGGTATACGTGGATGGCCGCAGTGATTTCTACGGGCCGGCGGTCGGGAATGAGTTTCTGCATGCCGTCAATGGCGCGCCGGACTGGCAGCAGGTGATGAATCAACGGGCGTTTCAGGTTGTGCTGCTCCCTGTGGATACGCCTTTGGTGCAACTTCTGAAACAGAGCCGCGAGTGGCGAGTTACCGATGACGATGGTAAGCAGATTCTCTTAGTACGTAAATAGGGCCACGTTCTAAGCAACGCTTCTTAGGAAGTTCGATAGTGGGCGCTAGAACGAATAGGTAAAGCAAGACTAATGAAAACCACCGACGCGGTCGAATTAAATAGTGGAGCTATTCCATGAAGTCGGAAAGTCTTGGGTCACGCGGAACAGGCACGCGGCGCCGCGCAATCGCGCAGGGCGCTGCGGAGATGACGCCAGAATCCCGGCCCAAAACAACCACTGGCCTATCGATGGGAACGCGGCTTCCCTTGGTGTGGATGGATCCCATGAATTGGCGCTTGCCTTCCGGAAAAGCGCTGGCGGAATTTGCCCTCCAGTCAGGATTTCTGGCGCCCACAGTGATTGGCAACAGTCTTTCGCTCAGCGAGCGGCCGAAGACCGCAAGCGGTCAAGCCGAGAGCTGGCAGCTTCCCACGGAAGCTCGCGCGGAAGCGGAAATTCGCAAGCGGACCAGTGAAGCGGCGGGCGCTCGTGCGCCGCGGAGAATGCGATGACCATGCAGACCTACCTGGC
>CAZDGT010000314.1:0-2017 GCA_964504905.1 uncultured Bordetella sp.
GCGGCGCTACGCTGGAGGAACCCATCGATCTGCGGTTCCCCTCGCGCGGCCGCTACAGTGAGCGTACTTTCCAGCTCACCACGCGCTTTCCTTTCGGTTTCGCCGAGCGCCGTGAGATGGTCACTCTGCGCCATGAAGTCATCGTATATCCCTGCCTCGATCCGCGTCCGCACTTCAAGGCCCTGGTGGATTCCATCGCCGGTGAGGTCGAAGCGTGGCGTCGCGGCCCCGGCCATGACTTCTACCGCATACGCCCGTACGAGGCCCTCGAAAGCGCCCGCCACGTGGATTGGAAGGCGACCGCCCACACCCGCTCCCTGCAGGTCCGTGAGTTTGCCCGCGACGAAGACCAGATGATCGTGATCTATCTGGATCTTGACGCTGCCCCGTATCAGGAAGCCTGGTTTGAAACCGCCGTGGAATGCGCCGCGTTCGTTGCATTCCATCTTACGGAAACCGGGCACCGGGTGCGTCTGCGCACGCAGGAATTTGACCTGGCGTCGCCCGCCGAAGGCGACATTTACGCCATCCTCAAATACCTGGCGCTGGTGTCCCGCAAAACAGGCGCGCGGCCTCCCGCCCCTGACCAGTCCAGTCCCCTGCAGATTGTGTTGTCCGCGAACCCGCAGCGCCTGTCTACGCTCGGTTGGGGCAGCGGCCCAGGCTCCCGAATTCTTGGACCTGAAACACTGGTGGACCCCCCGGGCGCGCCTGTCGCGTTATAATCCGCTGTGAGCCTATGGAAGAAGACGGCTTGGGCGAAAACGGCGATGTAACACGCCTGCTCGGTGAGATTGGACGCGGACAAAAGCAAGCGGTCAATGACCTCCTGCCCCTGGTGTACGACGAGCTGCACCGGCTGGCGCGTTCCTATTTCCGCCGCGAGCGCGGCGAACACACCATGCAACCCACTGCATTGGTGCACGAAGCCTACATTCGCATGGTGGACCAGCGTGCTCCACTCGAAAGCCGCAGTCACTTCATGGCTGTCGCCGCGACGCAGATGCGCCGGGTTCTCCTCGACTACGCCCGTAAGCATCGCGCCGCGCGCCGTGGGGGCGATGGACAAAAGGTCTTGCTCGAAGACACTATGGCCATCTGCGAGCAGCGCCCGGTCGATGTGATTCTGCTGGATTCCGCGCTGGATCGTCTCGCGGTGCTGGATAGCAGGCAGGCGCAATTGGTAGAGTTGCGCTTCTTCGCCGGCCTATCGGTAGAGGAAACCGCCGAGGTGATGGGCATCTCCCCTGCCACGGTCAAACGCAGTTGGAGTTCCGCGCGGGCCTTCTTGCATCGCGAGATCACGGGAGGTGCTCTTGACGCCTCAGCGTTGGGCGCAGATCCGCCAGGTTTTTGACGGCGCGCTCGAACGCCCCGCCAAGGATCGCGCGGCCTACCTCCGCGTCCTGTGTGCGCGCGACGACGAATTGCGCCGCGAGGTCGAGACGCTGCTGCGCAGCCACGAAGAGTCCGACGACTTCCTGGAAACGCCTGCTGCTCACTTGAGCCAGATCACTTCGCGCGAGGACGATGTCGGGGAATATCCGCAGGGTTATCGCGTCGGCCCGTATCAGTTTGAACGCCGCATCGGCCGGGGAGGTATGGGTGCGGTTTGGTTGGCAACTCGCTTCGATCGGGAATACAAGAAGCAGGTAGCCATCAAGATGGTGAAGCGCGGCATGGACTCGCAGGAGATCCTGCGCCGCTTCCGCACTGAGCGCCAGGTACTCGCCAACCTGGATCATCCCAACATTGCGCGGCTGATCGACGGCGGGTCCACTCCTGACGGTCTGCCCTATCTAGTGATGGAGTATGTCGAGGGGACGCCCATCGACGAGTATTGCGAACAGCGGAAGATCCCGATTTCCGAGCGCCTGCATCTGTTCCGTGCGGTTTGTTCCGCGGTACACTACGCGCACCAGAATCTGGTGGTGCATCGCGATATCAAAACCAGCAATATCTTGGTCACTGCCGATGGGGTACCGAAACTCCTCGATTTCGGCATCGCCAAGCTGCT
>CAZDGT010000315.1:0-7981 GCA_964504905.1 uncultured Bordetella sp.
CACTGCGGGAAACAGCAAAGCCATGCTGTAAAAAAACCTGCGCCCCGTCGCCCATGTATCTTTCCAGAGCATGCTGTGGCGCACGGCCTCCATCAAAGAAGCACCGTCGGGCAGAGGTTCGTCGTCCTCCGCCGGACGCAGCACGGCGTCGCGCATGCCCTGCGCCATTTGCACGAGGGTGGGAGTCACGCGGTCCTCTGGGTTCTCGCGATGCCGCGCCGCTGAGGTGTAAAAGTACAGGCCGATTCCAGCCGCAAACAGGAACCAGGACAGCACTAACGCCGTATGGCGGCTAGGCTTGGCGTGGATGGCAAACACTCCGGCTGACATGCGCTACAGCTTCCCTTCCGCCGCCATCTTCATATAGGAAAGCTCAAAACGCAGGCGGACCCGATCCGGCTTTCCTTGACTCGTGCCATCGGGATAACCAATAGCAACGTCATCCACAGACTTAGTATTGGACCCCAGCAGTCCGTGGTCGAAACAGAACTGCCGGACCAGCGCCATTTTTTCTTTGAGACTGGGCGACGCACCAAACTCAACGGCAGACTGCGGCGTGTAGAACATCCTGGTGGTGCTTAGTTGTTCCTTGTAGGAAGCAAGTGTATCCTGCGAGCCATCGGCAATCGCTGTGAGCACTTTGTCCGCCTCCGGGCCCTGCGCCGACATGCGCGTCATCATTTCGTACCACGCTCCCGCGAGCGCCTTCGCGAAACGCTTTCCCGAACCATCGGGGCGGTTCAGCACCTCTGTACGCACCACAGTGAGATCCAATATTTCGCCTGGAATTTGCGACGAGTTGAACAGTGACGTAATGCCCTTCTGCTTGAGAATCTGGGATACCAGCGGCTTCCAGGTCACGGTCGCGGACGCGCTCGCGTCGCTGAGGAAAGCAGTGGCGATATCGGAATCGGAGGTGTTGATCAGACGCACTTGCTTAATGCGATCCCGCATGCCATTCATGGCCATCGCGCGGTCGAGCAGGTATTCGGAAACCGTCTTCTGTACCAGCAGCAGCTTCTTGCCCGGCAGGTCTTTCAACTGCAAGCCATTGCGTACAAGCAGCGCATCGTTGCCGTTGGAATAGTCGCCGATGATGACTGCCGTTGTGGGAACGCCTGATGCCGCAGGCATATCGAGAGCTTCCATGTTGGTCATGGTGCAGGCGTCGATGTTTTTCGCCACGAACGCATCGAGCGAAGGCGCGTAGTCGAAGCGCTGGATCTTGATGGTGATGCCGTATTTGTCGGCCCACTTGCGCATGATGCCGGATTGCATCAGGTAGTGGTATGGAGTCCAGCCAGCGTAGACTGACCAGCCGACTGTGAAGCTGGGCTTGGCCCCGCCCGGCGTCTCCGCCAATAGGAAACCGGCCATCGCGACAAGAATCGAGAAAATTCGCAGCATTGTCTCCACCAAATTTCTGATTGTGTGGCGACTGGGCCGGTGTTGGAATCTTCGAGGGGGTGATTCGGGCGGCAACGGAGCCACCGTCAATCTAGTTCCGATTATACACTCGCATGCAATGATTGGCTGGCGAGAAACGCCCGCCAGCCGCCAAAGTGCGTGATCTCCAGGGATCCGCCGATCGCATACGGTTCACAAATAAAGCACTTCACGGTGTCGCCACCTTCGAGTGTCGCGCTGCCGATACCCAGGGGCGCGGGCACTCCGGCCACAAAACTTCCGAATTCATTTTCTGGGACGGCCCACACCTCCACCTCAATGCCTGGGCCTTGATAGCCTTCCTCACGCACCAGCCCGGGCTTCGGCGGCTGCGTTCCGGGAAGGGCGTAAAAACGATAGCAGGGCAATGTTTTGGTAGTTTTCAGCAGGCGCGCCCGCCGCTGCGTAAGTTGCCAGTTCAAGGGCTGTCCGGAAAGATGCGCACCCACTACCGCCACTGCGATGCATCCTGGAGGGCAAGCCCCCAGGTCAACCGCGGGTCCGGATACATCGGAATGAGCCCGGTGGAAGCGATCCGCGAGTGCCAGCAGTGCTTCGTCGGTGAATGCCGGTCCGATGAGCGTAATGCCGAAGGGGAGTCCGTCGGAACGGAATCCCCCCGGCGTCGCCACTGCTGCCTGATCCAGCAGGTTGACGAAATTCGTGTAGTAACCCAGATTTGTATTGAGCCGCACCGGATCGGCCGCAAGCTGCTCGTGCGTGTAAATCGTCGGCGCGGACGGCACCACCAACACATCCATCCGCTGCCATTCCTGTTCCGACGCCCGGCGCAGAGTGCGCAGACGGTATTCCGCCTGGAACGCATCCACTGCCGAATATCGCCGCGCGCCTTCAATAATTCCGCGCACGACCTGGTTCATCTCGTCCGCATGCGCTTCAAAGAACGGCAGGATCGCAGCGAGCCGCTCTGCCACCCACGGCCCCGAATACAACAAATCGGCGACGGCGCGGAATATCGAGAAATCGATTTCCACCTTGGTGCCGCCTAACTGTTCCAGCCGTCCTACCGCGGCATGAAAGAGCGTCTTGAATTCCTCGTCCCCAAAGAATTCGAGCTGATCCGGCCCTGGCACTCCAAAGCGAAAACTCCCGGTGGCCCAAGGCGCAGCGCCATCTCCTGGTCCTGGAACGCGCGAATAAGGATCGCTCGGATCAAAGCCTTTGGCCGCCTGCCACACGGTTTGTGCATCACCGCAATTCGTCGCGAAAATCGAAACGCAGTCGAGCGAGCGGCATGCGGGGACAACCCCCGCCGCACTGAGCAGCCCGCGCGAGGGTTTCAACCCAACCAGATTATTGAACGCCGCCGGAATACGTCCTGACCCTGCCGTGTCGGTACCCAGTGAAAAACTTACGAGTTCTTTTGCGACGGCAACCGCCGAGCCGGAACTCGATCCGCCCGAGATATAGCGGGCATCGAAGACACTAGAGCAAGCACCATGGGGAGATCGCGCGCCCACCAGTCCCGTGGCGAATTGATCCAGGTTGGTTTTGCCGATCGGAATCGCCCCGGCACTCAAAAGTCTTTCCACAACAGGGGCATTGCGCTCAGGCGAGTATGCATAGGCGGGACAGCCGGCTGTTGTTGGAACCCCGGCCAGGTCGATGTTGTCTTTGATCGCGAAAGGGATCCCATACAGCGGCAGTTTGGCGACGACGGGATCGCCTTCAAGTTCCTTCGCACGTGTCAGAGCGGTCTCGCGCGCCACCAAAGATATCCAAACTGGCTGCGCAGGCTCCCGGCCGATGCGATCGTAAACTTCCGCGATTACCTCGGACGGTTTGGCTTTCCCGGACGCGTAGAGTGCGCGCAAGGCGCTGATCGCCAGCTTCACGAGCTCACCTCCTGGCGCAGCGTCACCAGGTTTTGGCCCGCCAGGACCATGGCCCCTTTTACGCAGTTCAAAACCTCAATAATTCCGGCAATGGGAGCGGCCACGGCAATCTCCATCTTCATGGCCTCAAGCACTACCAGCTTTTCCCCGGCAACCACTCTTTGGCCCGGCTCTACTGCTACTTTCCAAACGCTGGCAGTGGTTGGGGAACGCACTGCCCGGCATCCTTCAGGCATCGCCAATTCGCTTTCCGCTCCGATGTCAGAGGCATCTTGCGAATCTTCGAATTGATCTGCTCCGGCGAGCGCCCACCGTTCGCGCTCCTCCAGGAACGCCTCTTGTTGGCGGCGCTTGAAGCTTGCAGCACTGCCCGCAATTGACGCTAGAAATTCGCGATACTCCCGCAAACGGAACTGCTGGTGTTCTATCGGCAAGGAATATTTGCCATGCGGGAAAGCGTCGCGAATCTCCAACAGCTCCTCTGCCGTAACCGGGACAAAACGGATCTGGTCGAAGCAGCGCAGAAGCCAAGGTGTACCCGGCTCAAACTCGGCCGTAGTGTGGAAGGTGTTCCACATTTGCAGCGTGCGGCCGACGAACTGGTAACCGCCAGGGCCTTCCATGCCGTACACACACATGTATGCGCCGCCGATGCCGACAGCGTTCTCAGGAGTCCAGGTGCGCGCCGGGTTGTACTTCGTAGTGACTAAACGGTGGCGCGGATCGATCGGCGTAGCGACCGGTGCGCCCAGATAAACATCGCCAAGACCCAAAACCAGATAGCTCGCGTCGTACACAATGCGATGGACATCGTCCATGGATGCCAGTCCATTGATGCGGCGGATGAATTCGATATTGCTCGGACACCAAGGTGCATCCGGCCGAACCGATTGCATGTACTTCGCGATTGCCAGGCGCGTGGCGGGATCGTCCCAAGAGAGGGGCAGATGCACGATACGCGACGGCAGAACCAAGTTGTCGAGATCCGGAATCTGTTCCTCACATGCTTCCAGCGCCTCCAGTAAATGCTCGCGGCTGAGGACCCGACCGTCGTAGTGAACCTGCAGAGAGCGCACTCCGGCAGTGATGTCCAGAATTCCCGGCAACATCGCGGCACGCAATCCTTCTTCGAGCGCATGAACACGCGCACGCAAACTGAGATCGAGTACGTTGGGTCCGTATTCAATCAGCAGGTGCCGGTCCCCGTCTGCCCTGCAAACGATGGCGGGCGCTCCCGCGGCCGATCCTGCGCGGCGCTTTAGAACCGGTTCTTCACGGATGCCACCTTTTGGCCGGGGGGGCAGGCTGCCTGCCAGCTCGGCAATGCAAGCCTCCATCTGCTCTTCCATCTTCCCGGCCTGGCTCAACGAAATCGCGCGGAATCGGATCAGGTCCCCCGGCTTGAGCTGCCCCATCTTCCACAACTCTGCCTGCACGATGGTTGCGGGACAGACGAATCCTCCGAGACTGGGTCCGTCTGGCCCGAGGATCACCGGCATATCGCCGGTGAAATCTACCGTCCCGATGGCGTAAGCGTTGTCGTGGATGTTCGAAGGATGCAGGCCTGCCTCGCCGCCGTCCGGACGCGCCCACGTTGGCTTCGGTCCGATCAAACGAATGCCGGTGCGGTCGGAATTGTGATGTACTTTCCAGGCCGTCGAGAAGAAAGTGTCGATATCTTCGGGCGTAAAAAAATCAGGGGCGCCATGCGGCCCATAGAGAACGGCGATCTCCCATTCCTTTGCGTATTGCGGAATCAATTCAGAGGGCGCTTCTCGCGCGAGCTGGAATTGCGGATCATTTTCCGCGACTGCAAGGACGTCCCCGGCGCGCAGAACACGGCCCGCATGCCCTCCGAAACCACCCAATATGAAGGTGCTTCGGCTCTCTAAGTATTCCGGAACATCCAGACCTCCGGAAACCGCAAGGTACGCACGGCTACCCGCGCCTTGGGCCGTGGTCATCTCTAGCGTCGATCCCGCCGAGACCAGAATGGATCGCCAAAGGGGAACGGGCACGCCATCCAGGCGTGCTCCGAAATCCGCGCCGGTCAATGCAATGACCACGTCGCTGGCAAAGCGCAGCGTGGGACCAGTTACCGCGATCTCCAGTCCCGCCACCGAATCCAAATTGCCCACCAGTCGGTTGGCGATGCGGAACGCGAGTGCATCCATGGGACCTGATGGTGGCACTCCCACATGCCAATACCCCGCGCGGCCCGGGTAATCCTGCACAGTGGTTTGCGTTCCAGGTTCGATCACGTCGATGGCGCTGCGCTGATATTCGAATGCTTCCAGAAATGAAGTGGTGATGCCGCCAGCTTCGAATCCGGGGTCGGCTGTGACCTGCCTCAGATAGGAAAGATTCGTCTCGATTCCCGCCAGAGTGCAGTGCTGCAGCGTGCAGCGCAGATGGGCCAGAGCGGCGGCGCGATTCTCGCCGTGAACCAGGATCTTGGCGAGCATTGGGTCATAGAACGGCGTCAGCTCCGTCCCGGCCTCCACCCAGGTTTCGACGCGCGCCTGGTTCGGCCACACTACATGTGAGAGCCTTCCCGAACTGGGCTGGAAGTTCTTTGCGGGATTCTCCGCGTATACCCGCACTTGAATGGAGCAGCCCGCTGGACGGATGCGCGCCTGGCTAAGTTCAGGTAACTCCCCTGCAGCTTGCTGGATCATCCACTCCACCAGGTCGATGCCAGTAACCTCTTCGGTAACTCCGTGCTCCACCTGCAAGCGGGTGTTCACTTCGAGGAAATAGAAATCCTCCGTCTTGTTGTCGTAAATGAACTCTACAGTGCCGGCCGATTGATATCCCACGGCCTTGCCGAGCCGTACCGCCGCCGCGAACATTTTTTCGCGGAGGCTCTGCCGGATTCCAGGCGCCGGCGTTTCTTCGATCACTTTCTGGTTGCGCCGCTGCGGGGAACAATCTCGTTCTCCCAGCGCAATAACGGTCCCGGCGCCGTCGCCAAAAATTTGAACCTCTATGTGCCGGGCCGAGGTTACGAATTTCTCAAGATAAAGTTCGCTGCTCCCAAAGCTTGACCGGCTCAGCGCTTCCACCGCTTCGTAGGAATCCAGAAGTTCTTCGGGCGACCTGCAGAGACGCATCCCGATGCCACCGCCGCCCGCCGTGCTCTTGAGCATGACCGGGTAGCCAATCTCTTCCGCAGCTTCCACTGCCTCCGCGGCGCCTGCCAGCAAACCCGTACCCGGCAATAGCGGAACACCACACTCCCGAGCCATCGCTCGCGCCGTGTGCTTCAATCCAAACACGCGCATCTGCTCAGGCTTGGGACCGATAAAGACGACTCCGCTATCGGCGCACACTTGGGCGAAATCGGCGTTTTCGCTCAGAAATCCGTAGCCCGGATGAATCGCCTCCGCGCCTGATTTCCGCGCTGCTTCCAAAATCGCGCCCACCGATAAATAACTCTGAGTGGCAGGCGGAGGCCCGATGAGCAGCGCTTCATCTGCCTGCTGTACATGTAAGGAGTGGCGGTCGGCCTCCGAATAAACCGCCACCGAACCGATCCCCATATTCCGCAAGGTCCGGATAATACGGCACGCGATCGCGCCCCGGTTGGCGATCAGGACCTTGCGAAACATTAATTGTCCTGCCCGTCCCAGATCAAGACTTCGATCGGCGTAGGGTTGTAAGCATTGCAGGGATTGTTGAGCTGCGGACAATTGCTGATCAGCGCCAGAACGTCCATCTCGGCGCGCAGTTCCACGTACTTCCCCGGCGCCGAAACTCCATCCTCAAAGGTCAAGCGGCCGTCAGGCGTAACCGGCACGTTCATGAAGAAGTTGATGTTACTGGTGATGTCACGCTTATCCATGCCATGTTCCCAATCAGCAATTGCCTTCAGGAAGCTCTGACGGCAGGCGTGCATATAGCGCTTTTCCAGGGCGTAACGCACCATGTTGCTTTCGACTGCGCATGCGCCGCCAAGGGTGTCGTGGCGGCCGCAGGTATCGGCAACAATCGTCATCAGCACATTGCCCCCGCTCGACATCAGGCGCGTGCCGGTAGTCAGATAGATGTTTCCCTGCTGGCGAATGGTGTCCTGCGCGCTATAGCGATCGCTATAGTCGTCTGCGTTGTAGAACAACGTATCCACCGCCTGGTTGCCTTCCAGGTCCACGATCCGCATGTAAGATCCTTTGCGGATCTCGCGAAGCCATGGCTCGCCGGCCGGCACGACACAACGGTAGGTGGCGTTTTGTTCGCCGCGTTGGCTTTCCACCAAAAGGGCGCTCATACAAAGTACCTCTCGGTTAAAGTGAATCCGCGCGAATTTTCCGGGCGGAAGCGGCGGCAGGGATCGTTGGTATCAGCAGGCCTGGCTTTGCGGATCGATAGACGCACCGGCTTGGGATCGTATTTCGGGTTCACATCCAAGGGATGCGGACATGTGTTGAGAATCACCAGCACATTCATCTCGGCGCGAAGTTCTACGTGCGAACGCGACATTGAATTGCGGGGATGGAACTTCATGCTCCCATCGTCCCCGACGGTTACGCGGCTAAAGAAGTTCACGTTCGCCGTCAGATCGCGCGGACCCAATCCCCATTTTTCGAGTTCCACCAAGAAGCTCTCCCGCCCGTTGCGATAGAAATTGTTGCGGACCTCCTGATAACGCGCCTCACCGTATCTGCAGGCCAGCAATGCCG
>CAZDGT010000316.1:0-6108 GCA_964504905.1 uncultured Bordetella sp.
GCGGCGGTGGCGAAGAAGATGGGCTATCGCAATGTCTATTCGCTCATCGGCGGCTACAAGGCGCTGGTCAAGGCGCAGTGGCCGATGAAGAGCGGAAACTGATTTGGCTGAGAAGCTCTAACCTCCCGCAACGATCTTCACAATCTCCAGCCGATCACCCGGCTGAAGCTGCCTCTGGGCAAATTCAGAAGGAGCCACAGCTTCGCCGTTGTGTTCCACCACCACGCTGCGGGGAAGTAACTGTTGCGCCACCAGAAACTCGCCGATTGAGGAGGGAAAAGTCGCTTCGATTCGCTGACCATTGGCGATGACGAAATTCGCGGTGGCGGTTACGGGAGTTGGCTTCATTCGGATCCTACGCGGTCAAGGCGGCGTCCCAATCCTTCCAAACGGGTTCGTAGCCGAGACGGCGAATGAGATTGGCGACCTCCTCGGGCGAGCGTTCATCGGCGATTTGAAATTGTCCGGTGGCGCTGGTGGTTTTGGTATCGGCCGCGGCGGCAGCCCACTCGCTTGCTCCCAGTTCAACAATGCGTCCGCGTTCGGTGTGATGCAGATTTTCCTTCCCCGCACCCGTGTAGCCACCCGGTTCAGTATGGCTGCCCGCGCTGATGAGCGTCACGCCCCGCGGGATCAAGCCGTCGCGCAGCTTGGCGGATTCGCGCGTTGAGAGCACGAGGCCGACATCCGGAAACGTCAGGCGAAAGGCGCAGACGAGCTGGACCAGATCGCGGTCGGTCATGTGCGTGAGCGGTTGGAACTCGCCCGCGCACGGCCGCAGGCGGGGCAGGGAAATGGTGAGCTGCGCCTTCCAGCAATTACGCAGAAGATAGTCAGCATGGGCGGCGACGCAGAGCGCTTCGTAACGCCAGTCGGCCAGGCCATACAGCGCCCCGATTCCGATTCGGCGAAAGCCCGCGGTGTAGGCGCGCTCCGGCGTTTCGAGACGCCAGTTGAAATCGCGCTTCGGTCCGGAAGTGTGCATGTCGTCATAGACCGCACGATCGTAAGTTTCCTGATAAACGACCAGTCCCTCGGCGCCTGCCCGAACCAGCGGACGGTATTCCTCCGTTTCCATCGGCCCGATTTCGAGCGACAGACTCGGGACTTCTTCATGCAGGACGCGCACGCAATCAGCGAGGTAGCCGTTGGAGACAAACTTCGGATGCTCGCCCGAGACCAGAAGAATGTTGCGAAAGCCCTGTTGCAGAAGTTCACGAGCTTCGCGGCGCACATCGTCAACAGTCAGTGTCACGCGCAGGATCGGGTTGTCGCGCGAGAAGCCGCAGTATTTGCAATTGTTGATGCACTCGTTGGAAAGATAAAGCGGGGCGAACAGGCGGATGACCTTGCCGAAACGCTGACGGGTGATCTGCTGCGAGCGGCGTGACAGCGGTTCGAGCAACCCGGCCGCAGCAGGTGAGATGAGCTGGGCAAAGTCCTGCAATCGCAGCGCCGTGCCGTCGATGCTCTGGCGGACGGCGTTGGCAGACGCCTCCGTGGCGCGCTTGACCAACGACGCGAACGGCAACGAATCAAATTCAGCGACAAAACTCACCAAGCAAGCGTAGCAGGAGTGCGCGAAATGTCGAGAAGGGCAGGGAACGCAGGCGGGCATGCATATTTATTCCACGCTCGCAGGGGCTTGCGCGCTTGACGTGGACGCGGTGGAAATTGAACCTGAATGCCCGGGCCTTGATGTCAACCGCAACCTCGCATTCCCGCCGCTGGTTTATTCTGGCGCTGATCTTCCTTGCGATTCTGCTGAATTATTTTGACCGGCAGATTGTTTCGATTCTCAAGCCGACGCTCAAAGCTCATTTCTCGCTGGATGACGCAGGGTACGCTCTGGTCGCGAACATATTTACTTTTTGCTACGCGTGCATGTATCCGGTCGCGGGCTGGCTCGTGGATCGATTTGGTCCGCGGCGCATGATGTTCGCGGGGCTGGCCGCGTGGTCGGTCGCGTGTGTGGGAGCTGGCGTGACGCGGACATTTGGCCAGTTTGGATTCTTTCGCGGACTGTTGGGGCTGGCAGAGCCCATTGCCTTTCCGGCTCAACTGCGGGCAGTGACCGCGTGGTTTCCAGGGACGTTGCGGGCGACCGCCAACAGCCTGTGCGTGGCGGGAAGTTCGATTGGCGCCTTGGTTGCGCCGCCACTGGTGGCCTGGCTCGCGCTGACGTTCCATTGGCAGATGGCGTTCGTGATTCCAGGCGTGATGGGATTGGGACTCGCGGCGGTCTGGTGGTTCGTTTATCGCGAGCCGCCCGTTGAAGTGGCGGCAGTCACAACGGGTTCCGCGGAATCTGCCGCGTTCACGTGGCCGCAGTTGTGGCGGACGCGGACGCTTTGGGCGATTGTGTTGTGCCGCTTCATCAGTGACCCGGTCTGGTATTTTTGCCTGTTCTGGCTGCCTGGCTATCTTCAAGAACAATCGGGCCTGACTCTGAAGCAGATTGGGATGGTCGGCTGGATTCCATTTCTCGCGGCGGATCTCGGCGGCATCGGAACGGCCGCATGGTCGGACTGGATGGTGAAGCGCGGGACCCAGCCGTTGCGCGCGCGAAAAATCATGCTGACCACGATGGCGGTGCTGGCGCCGGTTTCGATTTTGACTCCGCATCTGACGCACGCCGCGGTCACGCTCGCGATTTTCAGTGTGGTTGCCGCGGTGTGCCTGAGCTGGCTGTTCAGCCTGAGTGTGGTGATCGCGGAGACATTTCCAACGCGCAACGTCGGGAGTGTGCTGGGAATCGCCGCCGGGTTTGGCGCGGTGGGCGCGATGCTCTTCAACTATTTTGTGGGACAGGTGATGGGAACGATCGGCGCTCCGACCATGTTCATGATCATGGCGGTGCTTCATCCGCTGGCAGCGGTGGTGCTCTGGACTTTGGTGCGCCGGGAGGAGCCGGCTGGTCTTAACCTCCGCTCGGCGCCAGTGTAGGCTTGGCGAATTGGAATAAATACGTCATATAATAACCCGGTCATTTGGAAATTTTTATGCCGTCGAACAATGTGAAGTTCATCAAGGAACCCGAACGAAGCGTGCCCGTGCGCGGCGAGTACGACGTGCTCGTGGTGGGCGGTGGACCGTCTGGCTTCATCGCGGCGCTGGCGGCGATCGAGGATGGGTTGAAGGTGGCCGTCGTGGAGAACCGCACTTTTGTCGGCGGCAACATGACCATCGGGCTCCCGGTGCTCGGCTTTTTGGGACAGAAGGGCAATCAGATCATCAAGGGACTCCCGCAGAAATTCATGGATCGCCTCAAGGCTCGCAACGGCGCGAGCGAACATCGCCCTTGCCCGTTGCACATGGGCATCACCTTGGTGGAGCCGGAGGCCGTCAAAACCGTCGCGCTCGAAATGCTCACCGAAGCGGGCGTCGAAGTTCTTTTTTACACGATGTGCGCGGGCGTCATCATGGATGGCGACCACATTCGCGGCATCATCACTGAAAGCAAGAGTGGTCGCGAAGCCATCCTCGGCAAGATCGTCATCGATTGCACGGGCGATGCGGATGTCGCGTATCGCGCCGGTGTGCCGTGTGGCAAGGGCAACGCTGAGGGCGGCATGCAGCCGCCGACCCTGATGTTTTGTCTGGCGGGTGTGGACACGGAGAAGTTACGCCACAGCATCGCCAATCAGCCCCGCACTTATCTGACCGATTTTATTCCGGCAGAATATTTTGGGCAGAACAACCAGTTCATCGTGGTCGGTTTGCGCGAACTCATCCAAAAGGCGCGCGAGGAAAAAGGCCTGGAGATCCCGAACGAGCGAACCATCATCATCACCGGCCTCCGGGAAGGGGAGGCCTGGCTCAACATGACTCGCGTGAAGGGGGTGGACGGTACCGATGCTGCCAGCCTCTCCAATGGCGAGATCGAGGCGCGCCGACAGATTGCCGATATCGTCACCTATCTGAAATCCTACGTGCCCGGATTCGAAAAATCCTATTTTACCAAGACCGCGCCCTTCCTCGGCATCCGTGAGACCAGGCGCATCGAGGGCCAATATGTGCTCACTCAGGAGGATGTCCTGGGCTGCCGGAAATTTGACGATGCCATCGCGGTCGCGAGTTATCCGATTGATATTCATCGCCCGGGCGACAACGGCTGCACACTGATCTGGTGCGGCGATTGTTACGATATTCCATATCGCTGCCTGCTGCCGACGAAGGTGGACAACCTCATCGTGGCCGGACGATGTATCTCAACGACTCACGAGGCAATGGGGGCCATCCGCGTGATGGCCACCTGCATGGCGATGGGTGAAGCGGCGGGCCGGGCGGCCAAGATGGCCGTGCGCGAGAGTGTTTCCCCTTCGGCGATCAACGTGACAAAGCTTCAGGAAGAGCTTCTGGCGCGCGGCGCCTATCTGCGGCTGGAAGAAGCCGCCGCTGTCTGATTTCTTTGACCCGGTGGGCGTGAGCGCTAAGCTCGTGCCATGAATTTCGCCATCAATCCGGTCACTCCGGCGCAGCTTCCTGTCTTGTTGGAATTGATCCGGGAACTGGCGCGTTTTGAAAAGATGGAGCACGAAGTCGGCGCCACCGAGGAATCGTTGCGCGATTCATTCTTTGGGCCGCAGCCGACCGCAGGCGCGCTCCTGGCGACTTGTGACGTCGCGGCGGCGGGTTACGCGATTTATTTCTTCACCTTTTCCAGCTTCGTCGGACGCGCGGGGATCTGGCTGGACGATGTTTACGTGCGTCCCGATTTTCGCAGTCATGGTTTGGGACGCAAATTGATCGAAGCGGTGGCGCGGATTGGTGTGGAGCGGAATTGCGGACGGTATGAGTGGTCCGCGTTGAACTGGAACCAGCACGCACTGGATTTCTATAAAAGACTTGGCGCGCAGGTGATGGACGACTGGCTGATGCTGCGCCTGGATGCGAAGGGAATGCGGCGCGTGGCGGGGGTGGAGTAACTTTCGGCGGATGGAATGGCTTTGCCTCAAGCCCTTTCATTTTCCATTGGCGCAGCTACAATACGGATTAATCAAGTTATCAGCCTGCTCCCATTGATGCTTCAGGCGTTGGGCTTCCATCCGAATTGCAGGAATTAATGGAGCGTCTTGCAGAGAACGCGCACGAGATTTGGGCGCTTGCGCTTGCTGCCATCGTCCCGGTGGTTGGCCTGGGAATTCGCGTGTGGCTGGGCGCGTTTGCGCCACACCGCAGTGCGAATTTGTTTGCGTGCAAACACCGGACGGTGGAAGACCTCCGCAAGCGGATGAAGAACCTGAACAGCGAGCCGTACGCCTGGAGTGGCTTTGTGGCCCAGGCGGAATTGTTCTTCGAGAGCGGGCACCTTGAATTGCTGCGCCTCCTGCTCGAAACAGAGTGGCTGCTTTGACGGGCCACCGAGATTTGGGATCACTTGCGCAACCGCGTCGCGCTTCTTATGACAAACATGAGCGGCAAGCAGGTGATGAACCAAAGAAACGCCGGCGGACCGAAGGCAGCCGCTGTGGGAAATCCGTAGTTGCGGGCCAGCATCATAAATAACAGGCAGCAGCAGGTGCTCGAAAGGACGAGCCCCGAGGCGGCGTCCCTCGTAATCTTCGCTCCAATTGCGTTCAAGCCATAGGTCAGTCCGGCGCCAACCAGAATAAGGAAATTCAGCAGGAACACGAAGAAGAGCGTGACTTTGCAGAGCAGGCCCAAATTTGCGAATCGTCCGGACAAAGCGGGAGCGTTCATAAAGGGAAAGATTCCGATGCCAAGCATGATGCCAAAGCACGCAACCAGCCCCGCTAGAATCGCGTGCGCTTTGGCTGCGGCTGGGGCGAGCGAGCCCTTGCTGGGAAGGATGGAGGACTTGCTTTGCAGGAACTCGGTGACAAGCCGGTCCATGCTCGCCTCCCAGAGGTCGGGCGCGGGAGTCAGCCCGTGGTAGTGAGTGACCTCCGCAATCTCCGGGGGAAGCGAGGTGCGGTCGGGCATCTGGAAATGGCGGTCGAACACGGGCACGATGTTCTTGTGCTGGCGAATCGCGTGCCGAATTTCCTGGCGCACCCAATCGTCCTCATCCCGACACCGGTCAAAGCAACCCTTGGTGCAGATCACGATTACGTCGGTGGCGAGTTCGATTTTTTTCAGGATGGC
>CAZDGT010000317.1:0-4654 GCA_964504905.1 uncultured Bordetella sp.
GCCGTGACGTAGCCAGGCGCGTGGGGATCGCGCGTCGGCGCCGGCGGGCGCGGGCGGGGGGCAACAACCGGAGCCTGAGCCATTGCGGCGTGTATCGCAGTCATCAGCAAGGTGATCCTTAACAGTTGAAACATGAGAAACTCCGTTCGTGCGCCCTAAGCTATACGAGTTTATTCGCAATCCACGAAAAACTCAAAGCTAGCAGCGACGCGGGCAGGCTAACTGATTGAGATTCATCGGCGTGCGGGTGGTTATATACTTGAGACGGAGAATTTTCTTGAGACAGATCGGTCCCCCTGCACTGGCCCTGTTTATCGCCTCCGGTTGTGTTACGGCCCAAACACCAGCCGATGCATCGGCTCTATTCACACAGTATTGTGTGGTCTGCCATGACAATGCGAAGCGCACGGCAGGCGTTACTCTACAAGGGTTGGACCTGAGCAAGGCCGGCGATAACGCGGCGCTGTTGGAGAAGGTCCTCCGTAAAGTCAAGACGGGCCAGATGCCTCCTGCGGGAATGCCGGGTCCCAACGCCACTCGCCGCGGAGCTTTCAGCAAGTGGCTGGAAGCCTCACTCGATGCCGAAGCAGCCGCCCATCCGAACCCGGGCCGCGCGGCGGCGGTCCATCGTTTGAACCGCGCCGAATATAGCAACGCGATCCGCGACGTTTTCGCTTTGGACATCAATCCCGGCTCGCAGTTGCCGGTAGACGATTCCGGTTATGGCTTCGATAATATCGGCGACGTGCTTTCCACGTCTTCCGCTCTTTTGGATCGCTACATGTCCGTGGGCCGCAGGGTGGCACGGATAGCGGTTGGCGATCCCACTCTCAAGCCGGGCGAAGAGATTTTTGAGCCGCGCCGCGAACCAAACCGCGGTGTGGCCCCTGCGGTCCCCGCGAGAGCCGAGTGGATGAGCGACGATCTTCCTTTCGACTCCGCCGGTGGACTCGCGGTGCGCTATTATTTTCCGCTCGATGCCGAGTACGTGATACGTATTCGCGTGGGAGTGCCGAACGCGCCCGTCAAGTTAGCGCCGCTGGAATTCCGCTTGCCAGTAAAGGCTGGTCCGCACACCATTGGCTTAACTTTTCCCAAGGAATCCCTGAAGCTCGAACTCGCCGCGCCCGCGGTGGCGCGCCGGTCCGCATTTGTATCCAGCATGCAACCGGAAGCCTCATTAGCCGGCATGGACCTGCGCGTGGACGGAGTGAGAGTGAAACGATTCCCTCCTAATGCCGACGGCGCGTCGTCACCGGTATTGAATATGGGGATTGTGGGTCCGTACAATCCAACCGGAAGAGGGAACACACCCAGCCGCGAGAAGATTTTTGTGTGCCATCCGGCGAACGCCGCGGAAGAGACCAAATGCGCGCAAAAGATTTTGGCTAGCCTCAGCCGCCGCGCTTATCGCCGGCCCGTTACTGATGCGGATGTCAGGCCCTTGGTGGCGTTTTATCAGAATGCGCGGGTTAAGGGCGATTTTGACTATGGAATCCAGAGAGCGATCCAAGCCATCCTGGTTTCACCCGACTTCCTGTTTAGGGTAGAGGTGGATCCGCAAGGAAAGCCCAATTCGAACCATCGCGTCAGCGATGTGGAACTCGCTTCGCGCTTGTCGTTCTTCCTATGGAGCAGCGTGCCCGACGACACCTTGCTGGACCTGGCCGAGAAGTCGCAGCTTTCGGACCCGGCGGTCCTCGCACAGCAAGTGGGGCGCATGCTTGACGATCCCCGATCTTTTGCATTTGTAAGCAACTTTGCCGGGCAGTGGTTGCAGATCCGCAATCTGGCGACGGTGCGGCCCGACCCGGTGGTCTTTGCCGATTTTGATGAAAGTCTCCGCTGGAGCATGCAACGCGAGACCGAGCTGTTCTTCGAAAGCATTTTGCGGGAAAACCGCAGCGTGGTGGATCTTCTTACGGCGGACTACACCTTTCTCAACGAGCGTCTTGCCACGCACTACGGCATTCCGGGTATCTACGGCTCGCAATTCCGTCGCGTCGCGCTCAAGGATCCGAATCGCGGTGGCCTGCTGGGGCAAGCTAGCCTTTTGACCGTGACGTCTCCTCCGAACCGTACCTCGGTTGTGCAGCGCGGAAGGTGGATTCTGGATAACCTGCTGGGTGCTCCGCCGCCTCCGCCTCCGCCGGACGTGCCGCCGCTCGAAGCGACCACCAAAGGCACGCAAAAATTGACGCTCCGGGAAGCCATGGAAACGCACCGCGCAAATGCTGGGTGCGCCGTCTGCCATAGGAGCATGGACCCTCTAGGATTCGCGCTGGAAAACTACGACGGCATCGGAGAGTGGCGCACGAAAGACGGCAGCTCGTCCATCGACGCGTCCGGGAAACTGCCAGATGGAACGCAGTTTGAAGGGGCGGCGGGATTGAAGAAGGTTCTGGCCACCACTCGGCGGGAAGAATTCGTTTCGACGGTAGTAGATAGACTCTTAACTTACGGCCTGGGTCGGGGTGTAGAATACTACGACATGCCTACCCTGAGGGCCATCATGCACAAAACAGAGGCCAATCAGTACCAACTCAGGGACCTGATCGTGGCCGTGGCGGCGAGTTCGCCATTTCAGATGAGGAGGACAGCAGACCAATGATCGTTACTCAAAGACATCTGCATCGCCGCACCTTTCTACGCGGCCTAGGAACCACCCTGGCCCTGCCATTTCTCGACGCCATGGTGCCCGCGTTCGCCGCGCCGCGACTGGGCGCGAGCAAGCCGGTTGTGCGCATGGGTTTTCTGTACGTTCCCAATGGCATCATCCCCGCTGGTTGGATGCCGAAGGGCGAAGGCGCCGGCTTCGAGTTCAACACCAGCATGAAGCCGCTCGAGCCTTTCCGCGAGAACACGCTGGTGTTGAGCGGGCTGGCCCAGATTCAAGGGCGATCTTACGGCGACGGCGCAGGCGATCATGCCCGTGCGGGCGCCAGCTGGCTGACCGGCGTACATCCTAAGAAAACGGAAGGCGCCGACCTTCGCGCTGGGATCTCCGCGGACCAGGTGGCGGCGCGCGCCTTTGGCAAGGAAACGCAGTTCGCCTCGCTCGAACTGGGAGTGGAAGCGCCGAGCCTGGCGGGCGGTTGCGATTCCGGCTACAGTTGCGCCTACACTAACACCATTTCCTGGCGCAGCCCGACCTCGCCGAATCCGATCGAGGTGAACCCGCGCGTGCTCTTCGAACGCTTGTTCGGCGATGGCGACAGCACAGATGCGAAATCGCGCCTTGCCGCAATGCAGGAGCAGAGCAGCATATTGGATTTTGTAAAGGACGGAGTGGATCGCCTGGAGACCAAGCTCGGTTCCGGCGACCGCCGAAAACTCACCGAATATCTGGATTCCATTCGCGATATCGAGCGGCGCATTCAAAAAGCCGAAGAGCAGAGCGCCTCCATGCACATGCCGGTGATGGAGCGTCCGGGTTCCGCTCCCGAGGAGTTCTCATCCCACGCCCAGTTAATGATGGATCTGATGGTGATCGCTTACCAGGCGGATCTCACGCGCGTCACCACCATGATGCTGGCGCGCGAAGGCAGCAACCGCAGCTACCGCGAAATCGGCGTGGCGGACGGACATCACAACTGCACGCATCACCAGGACGATCCCGTCAAGATCGCGGCCACCATGAAGATCAACACGCATCACGTCGAGCAACTGGCATACCTGGTCAATAAAATGAAGAACACGCAGGACGGCGACGGCACGCTGCTCGACCATTCCATGCTGGTTTACGGCAGCAGCCTCTCCGACGGCAACAAGCACACGCACGTCGATCTTCCGATCGCTCTGATTGGCGGCGGTGGCGGATCCATTAAGGGCGGGCGGCACATCCACTATCCCGAGAACACCCCGCTCAACAATCTGTTGCTTTCGGTACTCGACAAGTCGGGCGTGCCGACCGAGAAATTAGGCGACAGCACCGGTAAGCTTGAACATTTGTCGGGTATTTGACACCGATATGCGATCAAAAGTTTGGGTCCGCTCTGGTGCAGCGGTTTTGCTGGCCGCCGCGTCCTGCTGGGCAGCAACAGACTATAGCCTGATAGACGCGATCAAACGCCGCGACATCAGGGCCGCTGACGCGCTTCTGGCGCGGCACGCCGATGTCAACGCCGCGCTGCCGGATGGCGCGACAGCGCTGGCCTGGGCAGTGTTTCTCGATTTACAGGACACCGCTCTGAAATTGATCGAGGCGGGCGCGAACGTCAACGCGAAAGGCGACTACGGGGAGACTCCACTGACTCTGGCGCTGGCCAATGGCAATGTTACGCTCACCACGCGCTTGCTCAAAGCCGGCGCGGACCCGAAGGCGACCCGCTGGAACGGCGAGACGGCTCTCATGATTGCCGCCGGCGCTGGCAGCGCGGACGAAGTGAAGCTCTTGCTCGATGCCGGTTTGGACGTGAACGCCGCGGAGAGTGAGAAGGGTCAGAACGCGCTGATGTGGGCTGCCGCTGAAGGACATCCCGCGGTCGTGGACCTGCTGATCCAAAGGGGGGCGAACGTGAATGCGGCGACCAAGAGCGGATTCACAGCCTTGGCATTCGCCACGATGAAGAACGATAGCGCGTCGATTCGGTTCCTTGCGAAAGCCGGTGCCGATGCCGACTATGCTCTGCCGGACAAGGACAAGACCAAGATG
>CAZDGT010000318.1:0-5687 GCA_964504905.1 uncultured Bordetella sp.
TGACGCCCTCAAAGCGGAGCGGGTGGTATTACAGGACGAAATCACACGTTTGCGGGGACAGACTAGTCAGCAGGCGGCCCGTATTCAGCAATTGGAGCGCACACTAACCGTATTGCAGACCCGCCTAGGCATCGCGGCAACCCGTTAGTGTTATCGCGCGGCGCGACGCCGTCCACCAAACGGAATCGAACGTTCCAGATCCTCTTCCGTAATCGTAAGGGTGACTCGCATCACCGGGCCGCTGGCCGTGACCTGTGCATTCTGCAGGGCGGCGGCGGGAGTTCCTTTCACCATGCCCGACATCAGCTTCAGCATGCCCGCCAATCCTTGTGCTTCCGTAGGCGAGTGCGTCAGCGCCTCCGCCGAGAGAGTCAGTCCGCCGGCGTCGAAATGGATGCCCGCCCAGCTTTCGATTATGCTCTGGAATATGGCTGCGGGATTGAATCCGCCAACTGAGGAAGAGGAAACCTCGAAAGGCGATACCGTCGCAAACCAGGCATCTCCGGCTGCGCTGGCATCGCGGGCCTTCTGCGATAGAGGTCCTGAAAAATAGGTTTGGCTGATGCGCTGGTCAATGACGCCATGCAGTATGTCCTCGCTGCCAATTGCAATCGTTGAAGAATCCAGGAATGCAAAAAGCTGGCCGCCCCTACCTTGCGTCGTGATCATCGCCACTCCGTGGTAGTCGGAAACCGTCGCCCCTGTGAGGGTGGCGAGTGCAATGAATTTGTCAGTCGCAAAAGTCCCACTGGCCAGGATCAATGCGTCGGGGTTTTGGCCGGGACTAAAAGGCATGGCACTAGCCATCAAGATTTCCCGCAGGTCGCGCTGCAGGTCGAACCCGGTCGCGGCGGTGAAGCGTGCCATGGGTCCGTTCGCAGGCAGGTGGGAGAGGGCGAACTGCCCAAAAGGAGACGCTAAGGTCTGCTGCACATGGATGCCGTAGAGTACCTTGGCATCGGGCATTACCAGCTTCAGTAGATCGGGATCGACAGCTGCGCCGGCCGTGGCCGACACCAGAAGCGCTAGCACCGGGACGATAGAGTGGCGATTCATCGGGCCTCCTGTACCATTCTACGGAGATAGGGGCCGCCGCGTTCCCCAAAAGATTGTGTAAACTATAGTTAACTATCTTGCTGAAATCGGAGCTATCAGCCAGCGCCTCCCTCCCGGAAGTCCACGGGAGTGTCTCCACCACGCAAACAACGGTATTCCGCCGCATGATGGCGTTCGCCGGCCCGGCGTACCTGGTGAGCGTCGGCTACATGGATCCGGGCAATTGGGCCACGGATCTGGAAGGGGGCGCGCGCTTTGGCTACCGGTTGCTGTGGGTGCTGTTGGTCTCCAACCTGATGGCGATCCTGCTACAAACGCTTTCGGCGCGCTTGGGTATCGTCGCCGGGCGGGACTTGGCACAGGCCTGCCGGGAATCCTACTCGCGGCGAGTCTGCAATTCGCTGTGGATACTCTGCGAAATCGCTATTTCAGCCTGCGACTTGGCTGAAGTGCTGGGCGCGGCGATCGCTCTGCGGCTCTTATTTGGACTACCGCTGATGATCGGCGTGCTGGTGACGGCGCTCGACACGCTGTTAGTCCTATGGTTATCGCGCTATGGCATCCGCTTGATTGAAGCCGTGATCCTGAGTTTGATCGCCATCGTCACCGCGTGTTTCCTCGTGGAATTGGTATGGGCCAGGCCAGTCTGGCATGAAGTTGCTGCCGGGATTCTGCCGCGATTGAACAAGGAAAGTCTCTACGTAGCGATCGGCATCCTAGGTGCGACTGTGATGCCGCACAACCTATATCTCCATTCTGCGCTAGTCCAAACGCGGCGGCTGGGGCGCTCAGTAGCGGAACGCCGCGAGGCTTGCCGCTTCAACTTATTCGACTCGGTGCTGGCGCTCAACGGCGCGCTGATCGTGAACGGGGCGATTCTCGTGTTAGCGGCAGCGGTGTTCTTCAAGAACGGCATCCTGGTGACCCAAATCGAGCAGGCACAACTGCTGTTGACGCCTTTACTGGGAACGGCGCTGGCCGGCAGCCTGTTTGCGGTGGCTTTGCTGGCCAGCGGCCAGTCATCCACGCTCACTGGAACCTTCGCGGGACAGATTGTGATGGAAGGTTTCCTCAACCTGCGCCTGCGCCCCTGGCTGCGGCGTCTCGTGACGCGGTCGCTCGCCATCATCCCGGCTTTGCTGACGATTTTCTACTACGGTGACAACGGCACGTACGAGCTGCTCATTCTCAGCCAGGTGATCCTGAGCATGCAGCTTCCGTTCGCGGTGATTCCGCTAATCCGCTTTACGAACGACCCGCGGCGCATGGGCGATTTCGCCAATCGGGCCTGGGTGCGGATCTTGGCCTGGAGTTCGGCTGCCGTGATCATCGCTCTGAATTTATGGCTGGTCGCCAGCACGATCGGTCCTTGGATGGCCCAAGCGGCATGGCATGCTTTAGTCGCCGGACCACCGATTCTCGCGGTTCTTGTGCTGCTGGCGCGCGTGACGTTCGGCTCAACCACCGTCCCCGTGCCTAAAGCCGAAAGCAGCGGGGTAGTGGTGGCGGCCGACCTGCCCGTGCCACACTATCGCAAGATTCTGGTGCCGCTGGATCATTCCGCTCGCGACCGCGCCGCAATTGCTCATGCGGTGGCCATGGCACGCTCGCATGTGGCGACCCTCCACCTGCTACACGTTGAAGAGGGTGTCACCAGTCAGTTGTTCGGAGCGTTATCTTCCACGGAAGAAATTCTCTCCGGTGAGGAATACTTCGGCGCTATTGTGCAATCCCTGGCAGCCTCTGGAATTTCTGCCGAGCTCACCATTCAACACGGAGTCACGCCCACCCACGCTATCGTTGAAAAGGCTCGCGAGATTCAGCCTGATCTGATCGTTATGGGAGCGCACGGCCACCGCGGAATCAAAGACGTCATCTTCGGAAATACCATCAATGCCGTCCGCCATCAAGTGGCCGCGCCTGTGCTGGTAGTGGGCGCTGAGCCGCCGCGAGCTTCCGCTTAGAACACGATTCCTACGCCAGCCGAAACTTCCGTCTGGTGCAGCCAGCCGTCCTTCATGAACAGATCGAAGGGCTTTGGGGTTTCATAGCGGCGCAAGTCGAAACGCGCCGCCCACATAGAGTTGATCTTGAACTTCACTCCAGCGCCATAATTGACCCCGAATTTCGTACTGCCGCCGCCGGATGTCGCCGAGCTTCCCGGTGGGACAAAATTGCTGAAGTGGACGCCGCCCGTGCCAAAGGGCCGAATGCGCGAACCCTCTGGCGTCAGGTAGCCCAAGAAATTGTAACCGCCCGTGTGGATGGCCATGCCGCCGTTGTCTTGCCCCCCCACGATCAAATGCGTGCGGCTATACGCATACTGTATTTCGTGGCCAAAGTGGCCGCCGGTATTGAAACCGAAACGGAATCCGAAGCGGAATCCGTCATCGAGTTTGTAATCGTCCTTCGATCCGGTAATGGAAGTGCTTCCTACACCGTTATTGGACAAAATCGATTGCCCTGCATTGAACCACAATTCGCCGGATTGACCCCACGCGGCCCCAGCGCACACCACCATTACTACAGGTAAAAGTCTCTTCATAATCTGTCTGATGAGTCCCCTGCGGAAACGGTTACATTAGGATTCCAACTCAATCGTTCCTTCTGAATACTTTAGCGCACGCCCTCCGATCGAGACGCGGTGTCCGCGATGCTGACACCATACCTCGCCGCCGCGGCGGGAACGCTGGCGGGCGAACAACTCGGTCTTGCCGAGGCGTTCCGCCCAGTAGGGAATCAGCGTGCAGTGCGCCGACCCTGTTACCGGATCCTCCGGAACACCCTTGGCAGGAGCGAAGAACCGCGAGACAAAATCACAATCCTTGCCGGGCGCTGTCACGATCACGGCGAAGCGGTCCAACGCTGCGACGCGCGCCATATCGGGCGTCAGAGCGAGAATTTCGTCCTCGCTCCCGAAGACGCACAAATAGTCGCGGGCTGCCAGCACGCTCTGAGGTGCTGCCCCCAACGCGTGATTCAGGCTGGGGGGCACGGCGCAAGCCTGCGGAGGCCGCGCGGGAAAGTCCAGCATGTATAGCGAGCTTCCATTCTGGGAGTTCTTGTCCACCGCAAGTTCGCCGCTCTTGGATTTGAACGTTACTCGGCTTCCGCCAATCTCGCGCCGCACGTCCAAAATCACATGCGCTGAGGCTACCGTGGCGTGCCCGCACAGATCCACTTCGACCTCCGGGGTAAACCAGCGCAATTCATAGTGCGTTCCCCTGGGTACATAGAATGCCGTTTCGGAAAGATTATGCTCGGCTCCAACGGCTTGCAGCGTAGCATCCGGCAGCCAGGACTCCAAGGGACATACGGCCGCCGGATTACCCTCAAACGGACGGCTGGCAAAGGCGTCGACGTGGTAGAAGGGGATCTTCATTCATATACTTTACCGTGCGTCAAGCCGCATCGAACAGGCACTGCTGCTCAAAACGCCGCGGTCCGAAGCGTTCCAGTTCCATGGGGAAGCGCCGTCGCAATTCCTTGGGCGCGGCACCCACCTGCCCATTCAAAATGGACTGCAATTGCAGGGCGTTCACGACACTCTTCCCTTCGGCGTCATTGTTAAAAATCACGAATGTCCCTTCGGCGTAGCGGTTGATGCGCTCGATCCGTTTGGCCCATTCTTCCATCTCCGCTTCCGAGTACAAGTAATCATGCTGGCGCAGCCGTGCAGGGGACTGCCTGTCAAACGCTCCCAGCGAGTTCTTAGGGTTCCGCCCATGCAAGCGCACGTAGCCTACGCCACTGGTGAGATACGCCGTGGGCGGCATGGCGCTGGTATATTCCGGCTGATCGATATTACAGAAGCCGATGTGGTAATCGAGGAAAGTGCCAATCGCCTCCTCAGCAAGCCAACTGCTATGCCGCATCTCCGCCACCAGCGGAAATTCGTGGAATGTCCGGCGCAGGCGGATCAGAAACTCGCGGTTCTCCGGCGTAAACCGGAACGCCCAGGGGAACTGCATTAGCACCGCCCCCAACTTACGCGCGCGCAGCAGCGGCCAGAGACCTTCTTTGAATTTGGCGACTTCCGGCTCTTCGAGAGCACGCCCGTGAGTGAACCGTTGTTGCAATTTGGCGGTAAATTGAAATTGCGGATTCGCTTCCACTTTCCTGATCCACAACTTCACTACTTCGGGCTTAAGAGGCTGATAAAAAGAGCTGTTAATCTCAACAACATTCAGCCGGCGGGCCAGAAACTCTAGAGGGTGAAATCCCGGAGGATACGTCTTCGGATACACCACACCATTCCAGTGCTGGTAGGACCAGCCGGCTGTTCCAATGCGAGGGGAGGTAGACATGGGAGAATCTCCGTATTCGCTATTTCTTCGCTAATCGATAATAGCGAATAAAAGGCGAACAGTCAATGCTAAAGTTTTTGGCTTGTCACCTAACCGCTTCAACCGTTGCTTTTCGACGGTAGGTCTGGAGACTGGGTGCGCCGGGCGCTTCGACGGGCTCATATTGCGTGGCCAGGTATCGGTCCGCCCAAGAAAAGATATAGTTCTCAGAATTCGGCTTCCTCTGCCATGAGGGCGGCGAATGTACATAGACGAAATACTCCGGTTGAGCGCGCTCGATCTCGGCAATCATTTCCCTCTGCATGCCGCCTGCGTATTTCTGCG
>CAZDGT010000319.1:0-1568 GCA_964504905.1 uncultured Bordetella sp.
TAGTAGGCATCTGTGCGACTGCAAGTTGCTTGCCAAACGTGATTTGCGCCGTCTGTTTTGGAGCAAACGCGCGACGGGCGGCGCGAATTTCATAATCAGGACAATCAAGTGTCCAGACTTGAAACGGTTATTCACATGTCCCCGAATTCCAACCCGGGTGCGAGCGGCGGGCGAGGGACCGTTTTTTGCGTGCGTGCTGGCTGAAATTTGCGTAGTTAGCCACCCAACCAGTTGAACAAGGGAAACTATGTCACACACACTCTTCTTCTTAATGCTCGGTTGCGCCGCGCTCCTGTTTGCGCTTTTGGAAGTCCAGATCGAAGGACCGCACGGCTGGGCGGTGAGCCTGCCGACATGGCGGATCGAAAATCGCTGGACGCGGATCTTCTATAGTTCCAAGCCGCTGACAGGTTATCACCTCTACGTGCAACTGTTCACGCTGGCGGTGGTTCATCTTCCGTTCGCGCTGGCGACCGTGCCGTTTAGCTGGGGTATGGAGGCGCGCGTCCTGTCGTTCCTCGTCTTCTTCTGGGTGCTGGAGGATTTTCTGTGGTTCCTGTTGAATCCGGCCTTTGGGCTGAAACGATTCCGGGCGGAACACATCTGGTGGCACGCCCCAACCTGGTGGTGGATCATGCCGCGGGACTACTGGCTCTTTGTGCCCGTCGGAATTTTACTTTACTACGCGAGTCTCTAATTGAGGAGCCGGCTCGATTGCCGGGACGTCTGGATTATTTTGCGGACGGCCTTTTGTGATCGAGCAGCCACGTATAAACCTCGGCGTTGGTGTAGGTCTGCGCCCAGGAGTTGTGGTTGGCTTCCGGGTAGATCGTGAGTTTCACTTCGCCCGCGCCCAGTTCCTTCATCGCCGCAACCATGCGTTCGGATTCGGCCGGGGGCACCACATTATCCTTCCCTCCGTGAAACGCCCAGATGGGCAATCCTTTGAGCGCCGCTTTCCGCTGCGGCTTGTAACCGCGCACGGCGAGGAGAGGTTCAAGAGCGCTGCCTCCGCCGCAAATGGGAATTGCCGCGGCGAAGCGTTCCGGATGCCCCAGCGCGAGGCTCCACGTCCCGTAACCGCCCATGCTCAGGCCGGTAAGGTAGACGCGATCGGAGTCCACCTGATACTGCGCGGTGATATCATCGAGCAGCGCGAGCAGCGTTTCGTCGGACCAACCCTGTTCCGCGGGGCACAGCGGCGAAACCACAATGAAGGGAAAGTCGGGATGGTCGGGGATATATTTGGCCGGCCCGTGAACATTAACCCGCCACACGTTGCTGCCGCTTTCGCCCGCACCATGGAGAAACAAGATCAGCGGCCAGCGTTTGTCTGCGGCAGCCGCATAACCTTTTGGCAGAAACAAGAGATACTCGCCACGCATGGTAACCGGTCGCTGGAAGGAGTGGGCCGTGAGAAGCTTATCCTGCGGCTTGTCCTGCGCGAGGAGGGGAAAACCAAGGCCAAGCGCGGCGATTGTCAGTGCCGTTAAAAAATGATTTCGCATAAACAGGAGATGATTAGACCGTAAATGAACGAAGGCCAACACTTAGCGCAACAGTGGTCG
>CAZDGT010000320.1:0-15546 GCA_964504905.1 uncultured Bordetella sp.
CTTTGAGAGCTACGAACTGGACGAAAAGGTCGGCAAGGATGCTTCCTACGGTACCTTCACTGCTCCTTCGACCGGTATTCACGGCTGGTTCTTTAAGAACAAGAGCAACAAGGACGTTCAATTCCGGTTGATGGTAGCGGGTTTTTTCGACTCCGCAAAGATGTTTGCCGGGGGACCGCCTGAGGATGTTCCAGTAGAGGACGCAAAGTAACGGTAGCGGGCCGTGTCTACCGCCAAGCCTGGACCATCAGTACTCTGACGCCCTTGCAGCGGCCCCCGGCTATGGCCGCCAAGGATTTTCTATCGGACGATGAAATCAGGGACATTGAAACCACCAAACGCGATACGGATGCGGCGTGGGCCAAGAGGAATGCGGAGAGCGGCCGTCCTGCGGATTACAACGCGGTGTTTTTGGAAGATGACAAGAGGGTCCTGCCGAATAAGCGCACTTCCATCATCACTGACCCCAAGGACGGAAGGCTTGCCATCTCACACCGGAAGCTCAGAGGGCATCCACAGCGTGATGTTGCGCGAAACCGGGCATCCAAACTGACCCACTACCGAAGCTTTAGGCTATTATCTGAGGGAGGAACGGTCATGCGAACTTTTCTGTCGTTGGTTTTCGCCGGGCTACTAGCGCTCTTCAGCAGCTCGTGCGCCGGTCCCGCGCCGGAATATCGAACGACCGCGACAGTGAAGGACATCATGGATTCTGTGGTGGATCCAAATGCCGACTATGTGTTTCAGGCCGTTTCAACGGTTGTTACCGCCAAAGAAACTATCGAAAAGGCTCCCAAAACGGACGATGACTGGAAAGAGTTGCGGCGCCACACTGTGGCCTTGATGGAGGCCACCAATTTGCTCCAGATACCGGGACGCCTGGTTGCGCAGCCCGGTGAAAAATCCGATAACCCCCAGATTGAACTCTCCCCTGAAGTCATCAAGACCCTCATCGATTCTGACCGCGCCAGCTGGATCAACCATGCTCACGGCTTGCACGACGCGGCGATAGCAACGATGAAGGCGATTGAAGCACGAAATCCAGAGCAGGTCGCAGCCGCCGGCGATCTGATCGAAAAAGCGTGCGAGTCCTGTCACCAACAGTACTGGTATCCAGAACAGAACAAATAATCGCGTCAAGCGAGCTCCTGACACTCAGAGATTGCAGGTCTAATATCTGAAACGATCTTTAGAGAAGTCAAAGGGAGCCACTCGTGCAATTTCTACCTCATTTCGCGAGTCCACGCCGCCGGTCTAGACATGAATTAGCGCACTCCCGGCAGCGCCCTGGCCCCAACGGCACTCGCTTTTTCATTGGGACCACTCGCACGGGAATGCATCCTACGACAAGCTTGGCGCGAAGATCGTTGCCAGCAAGGCGACACAACGCCCGATGGCGGAGACGTCCGCAGCGCGAGTTCAAGTTACGCTGCAACCCAACAGACACATTGCCGTTGGCATGGCGAGCGTGCCCGCGCTCATTGGTGTTGCCAAAGAGAGTAAGACATCCTCCATTATTTGCGCTATTTCTGACGCCGTTCGGGGAGAATATCGGCAACTCTAGCGCATAGGCTCTGGCTGCCGTTCCGGAAGCAGGACTCCACCCCCGAAGCTCATGCGGCGCGGTTGAGGGCCGCCTGCCGTTATCCTTACTGCACAATACTTGAATTCGGGAATCTTTCCGAATGGATCCAGCACAGGATTGGTCAGCATGTTCGCGGCTGCCTCGTAGTAGCAGAATGGGACGAAAACGGTCCCCCGTGGTGTGCCATCGTCGGCGCGCGCGTAGAGCGATATGCGGCCGCGCCTCGATTCGATCGTGATCGTGCCGCCGGGCGCGACGTCCAGCGTCGCGAGATCCAAGGGATGTATCGAAGCTACAGGCTCGGGTTCGATTGAGTCCAGCACCGACGAGCGCCGCGTCATCGATCCGGTGTGCCAGTGTTCGAGCTGGCGCCCGGTGATGAGCACCATTGGGTATTCCGCGTCCGGCCGTTCCGCTGCGGAGATGATGTCGGCGGGAACGAATTTCGCGCGCCCCGATTCCGTCGGGAAGTTGTCTATGAATACCACCGGGTCCCCCGGATCACCCTCTTTTAGACACGGATAGGTAACAGATGATTCGCGCTCCAGGCGTTCCCAGGTAATGCCCGCGATCGAATCCATGCAGCTGCGCATCTCGTTGAACACTTCGCGCGGATGCGAGTAGTACCAGTCGACGCCAATCCGGCGAGCGAGCTCGTTTAGAATCCAGAAGTCTTCTTTCGCCTCGCCGGGCGGCTCAATCGCTTTACGGCCAAGCTGCACCATGCGGTCGGTATTCGTAACGGTGCCGATTTTCTCGGGCCACGCGGTGGCGGCCAGTATGACGTCAGCGAGATACGCCGTTTCAGTGAGGAAGATGTCCTGTACCACCAGGTGATCGAGCGATGCCAGCGCTTCCCGTGCATGATCGACGTCCGGATCGGACATCGCGGGGTTTTCTCCCATGACGAACATGCCGCGAATTTCACGCTTCTGGGCGGCGTGCAGAATTTCGACCACAGTGAGGCCTGGAGCTGGGTCAAGCTGAGTGCGCCACAGTTTCTCAAACCGCTCTCGCGCTTCCGCCGTTGCCACGCGCTGATAGTCGGGATAGAACATGGGAATCAGGCCCGAGTCCGACGCGCCTTGGACATTGTTCTGCCCACGAAGCGGGTGGAGGCCAGACCCAGGCTTGCCGATTTGACCGGTGGAAAGCGCAAGAGCGATCAGGCAGCGCGCATTGTCGGTGCCGTGCACGTGCTGGGAGATGCCCATGCCCCAAAGGATTATGGAGGCCTTCGACGTCGCGTACAGGCGGGCAACTTCGCGAATGGTCTTCGCGTCGATGCCGCAGATCGGCCCCATCAGCTCAGGTGGGAACTTCTTCACGTTCTCCGCCAGCGCCTGGTAGCCAGATGTCCGGTCGCGGACGAACGCTTCGTCAATGAGCCCTTCCTCAACGACGACGTACAGCATCGCATTGAGAAGCGCCACATCCGTGTCCGGATTGAACTGCAGGTAATGGGTTGCGTGGCGAGCTAGATCGCTGCGGCGTGGATCGGCAACAATCAGCTTCCCGCCCGACTTCACGGCGTTCTTGATCCAGGTTGCGGCCACCGGATGATTCACGGTGGGATTGGCGCCAATCACGAAAATCACTTCGGCATTCTCGACGTCGCGCACCTGGTTAGACACTGCACCAGAGTTAATCCCTTCGATCAGTGCCGCTACGCTCGACGCATGGCATAGCCGCGTGCAGTGGTCAACATTATTCGAGCCGAAGCCGGTACGCACCAGCTTCTGGAAAAGGTACGCCTCTTCGTTGGTGCATTTCGCGGAGCCGAAACCCGCTAGCGAGCGCTTGCCGGAGGTATCACGGATCTCCCGCAAGCCCTTGGCAGCGGCTGCGAGCGCTTCTTCCCAAGTGGCCTCGCGGAAGATTTCGCCCCAGTTATCGGGGTCGACGACGAAATCCTTGTGTTTCGGTGCACCGGGCTTACGGATCAACGGCTTCGTCAGGCGATGTTTGTGCTGCACGTAGTCGAAGCCGTAGCGGCCTTTCACGCAAAGACGATTCGCGTTGGCGGGGCCGTCCTTGCCCTGCACAGAGAGGATAGTGTTGTTCCTTATGTTGTACGTGAGCTGGCAGCCCACGCCGCAGTACGGACACACGGAGTCGATCTGCTTGTCTGGGACGATCTTGCCAACCTCGCGAGCGGGCATCAGCGCGCCGGTCGGGCATGCCTGGACGCACTCACCGCAGGCGACGCACGTGGAGTTGCCCATCAGATCATCGAGGTCGAATACGATTTTCGAGTGTCCACCGCGGAAAGCATACCCAATTACATCGTTGACTTGTTCTTCGCGGCAGGCACGCACACAGCGCTTGCATTGGATGCATGCGTCGAGATTCACTGCCATAGCGGGATGCGACAGGTCTTCGGCCGGCTGATGGCGCGCAACGAAGCGCGGCTTACCGACGGACAGCTTCTTGGCCCAAAGATCTAGTTCAGAGTTGAGCGTGTACGCTGCCTCGGGAACGTCCGACAGCAGCAACTCGATCGACATCTTTTGGCTGTTTAGAGCCCGCGCACTGTTGCTGGTGACTTCCATCCCTTCCTTGGGATAGCGGCAACAGGCTGGCGCCAGCACGCGCTCGCCTTTAATTTCCACCATGCAGGTGCGACAGTTTCCGTCCGGCCTCATGCCCTCCATGTAGCACAGGCGTGGAATTTCCACGCCCCGTTGCTGCGCGGCCTCGAGGATGGTCTCGTCTGAACGGCAAACGACGGTCTCTCCATTTAGGATGAACGAGACCGCCGTTTTTGTCAGGAGAACATTCTTCTGGTGCATTATTCGACTTCTCTTGGAAAATATTTTAAGACCGTGAGCACAGGGTTCGGCGCCGCCTGGCCGAGACCGCAGATCGAAGCGTCCATCATCGCCTGCGACAACTCCAGCAATAGCGGAGCGTCCCAGCGCTTTTCCTCCATCAAATGAAGCGCCTTGACTGTCCCGACGCGACAGGGCGTGCATTGACCGCAGGACTCTTCGGCGAAGAACTTCATCACGTTGCGCGCGGCGCCGGACGCGGTGTCCTGGTTTGAAAGAACTACGATAGCGGCGGACCCTATGAAGCAGCCGTATTCCGTCAAGGTGTCGAAGTCGAGGGGGATGTCTGCCTTCGACGCGGGCAGAATTCCACCCGATGCCCCTCCGGGGAGATACCCGTAGAGCTCATGTCCATCGAGCATACCGCCACAGTATTCGGCGATCAGTTCACGCAGCGTAATACCTGCGGGTGCAAGGTGCACACCGGGTTTCTTGACGCGGCCGCTTACTGAGAATGACCGCAAACCCTTCCGGCCGTGGCGGCCCTGGCCGGCAAACCAGCCGCCCCCCTTCTCGATGATGTCGCGTACCCAATGCAGCGTCTCCATATTATGCTCGAGCGTAGGGCGCCCGAACAGACCGACCTGAGCCACGTAGGGCGGGCGCAGGCGCGGCTCTCCACGTTTGCCCTCGATGGATTCGATCATTGAGGATTCTTCGCCGCAGATATAGGCTCCGGCCCCCCGGCGAAGGTAGATGGCGGGGATCGGGCACGGCGGATTCGCCTGGAGCGCGGCGATCTCCTTCTCGAGAATCGCCCGGCAGCCATGGTATTCGTCGCGCAGGTAAATGTAGATCGCTTCGATGCCAACGGCCCAGGCTGCTAGAAGCGCGCCTTCAAGAAAGCGATGCGGATCGCGCTCCAAATAGTAGCGGTCCTTGAAAGTACCAGGCTCACCCTCGTCGATGTTGATCGCCATCAGGCGTGGCGCGGGTTCTGCCGCCACAATCTTCCATTTGCGGCCGGCGGGGAAGCCCGCGCCCCCCAGACCCCGCAGACCTGAGTCTTCCATCACCGCAATGACATCGGCCGCCTTCTTTTCTCCCGCGACACACAATGCGGCGAGCGTATATCCGCCAGCAGCGCGGTACGCCGTGTAGTCAATGTGGCCTGGGCTGACGATACTCGCGTGAGATTGCGGGTCGGCTGTGGAGGGATGGGTCACGTGACCGGCATGAACGGCTTCCACCACCCGTGCGGCGGTCGCATTTGGGATTGGATTCTGGCCGATGACAGCGACGGGCGCCGTCTCACAGCGGCCGACACAAGGCGCATGAAGCACGCGTACGCCACTACCTACCAACCCGGGCAGTATTGCGAGCAGTTCTCGGGAGCCCGCGAGGTCGCAGGCGATAGAGTCGCAGACGCGGACAGTAATCGGCGGCGGCTGGGAATCGCCCTCTTTGATCACGTCGAAGTGGTGGTAGAACGTCGCCACTTCGTAAACCTCCGCCATCGCCATTTTCATCTCGCCTGCGAGCGCGACGAGATGCCGCGCCGAAAGGCAGCCATACCTGTCCTGGATCTTGTGCAGGTGCTCTATCAGGAGATCGCGGCGGCGGGGCGCATCGCCAAGCACGGCGAGGACATCTTCGCGGGCCTTCGGGTCAACTTGCCTCCCTTTGGAGGTCGAGCGTACTCCACCGCGGCCACCACGTCTCTTACTTTTCGGGGTGGGTTCCGACGTAGAAGAGGCGATGAGATTGCTCATCACTTGCCATCGGACAACGCTGGAAATACTGGGGTTTTCATGCCGTTCATCGCCACACTCATGCTATCATTTAGAGGGTTTGCTCGCACTATGCACATTGAGTTTTTTGGCATTCCCCGCCAACGTGCCGGTGTTGCAGGGGTGGAGATTCAAGCGGACACATTGGGCCAGTTGCTTGGAACGATTGCGGCGGAGATGCCACAAATGGCCGAGTTCATCAGCGCAGACCGGCTCGATCCCGCGTTTGTTGCCAACCTGAACGGCGCTCAATTCATCAGCGATCCCGGGACACTGCTCCTTGACGACGACTGTGTAATCATCCTCTCCGCTGACGCAGGAGGATAAGGCGAACCGATGCCCTTCGGTTACCACGGGACTTACCTTCGGATCGACGTTTCGAGCGGCACCGCCAAATGCGTGCCGTTGGCCGAAGCGGTTCTGCGGCAATTCATTGGTGGCAGCGGGCTAGGTGTAAAACTCCTCCTCGACGAAGGTGCGGCGGTTATGGACCCGCTTGCGCCCGAGGCTCCTCTGGTTTTCGCCTTCAGCCCTCTGGTCGGCAGCCCCCTGACAACTTCGGCGAAGTTTGCGGTTGTGAGTAAGAGTCCTTTGACTGAACGCATAAACGATTCGCTGGCTAGCAGCGGCTTTGCGATTGCGGGCAAGGGTTGCGGCTGCGACGCCATCGTTATCGTGGGCCGCGCGCGCGAACTCTCCGTGCTCGTGATTGATGGTCCTAACGTTCGCCTGGAAACCGTGAAGGAATATAGCGGCGCAACGTGCCGGGAGACCGAAGCTGGTCTGAAGGCTCGCCTTGGAGTCGGCTATCGGGTTGCGTCCATCGGGCCAGCGGGTGAGCGCCTGGTTCGCTATGCCACAATTTCGCACGACGGCCGCCATGCCGGGCGCGGGGGCAGTGGCGCTGTATTGGGCGCCAAGAATATCAAGGCAATCGCGTTGCGTGGAAAGCAGCGCGCCGAGTGGGCGCATCCCACAGAGCTGACAGCAATCAGCAAGTCCCTGTCGAAGCGATCGTTCGGCCCCGCGACGGCCAAGTACCGTGAACTCGGAACCGCAACCAATCTGCTCACGTTTAACCGATTTGGCGCGCTGCCGACGCGCAACTTTCAAAGCGGCACGTTCGACGAGGCCGCGACCATCTCACCCGAGCAGTTGAGTACCACGCGTTCCAAAACCCGCGAAAGCTGTGTGAGTTGCACAATTGGCTGCGAACATATCTATTCGCTTGGTACGGGCGGCGTCCGCATCGAGTACGAGAGCCTGTTTGCGCTGGGCTCTTTGTGCGGAGTGGGTGATGCCGAGGCCGTGCTTCGTGCATCGCAACAGTGCGACGAACTCGGCCTGGACACGATCAGCACGGGAGGGACGATCGCGTTTGCAATGGAGTGTGTGGAGCGCGGCTGGCTGGACGAGCCATGGCTAACTTTCGGAAACGGCGAGGGGTTGCTCCGGGCGATTGAGTTAATCGGCTCACGCCAAGGGATCGGTGACCTTCTAGCTGAGGGCAGCCGGCGCGCGGCTCATGAGATTGGTCACGATAGCATCGCCTTTGCGCCACAGGTGAAGGGTCTGGAGATTCCCGGTTACGAGCCGAGGGCGCTGCAGACAATGGCGCTTGGATTCGCAGTGGGCGCCCGCGGGGCAGACCACAATCGCAGCGGAGCGTACGAGGTGGATTTTTCCGACAAAGTCGATCGGCGGCACGTGACACTGGATGCAGTGCGCCATGCCATCGACACTGAGGACAAGGCCGCGCTGATGGACTCGCTGATCATCTGCAAATTCCTGCGCGGGGTATTTAACGATTTCCATGCCGAGGCCGCCGAGATGCTGAAGAGCGTCACTGGCTGGGACGTGACTGCGGACGAACTGCGTGAGACCGCCAGGCGCATTGTCGCTGCCAAGCGACAGTTCAACCTGCTTGCCGGATGGAAGCCGGCAGAAGACACGCTCCCGGAGCGCTTTCTCAATACGCCGTTGCCAAACGATCCCGAAGCTTCCCTGAGCCGCGAACGGTTGGGGGACTTGGTGGTCGAATATCACCGGCAGCGCGGTTGGTAGCTACTTCCGTCCAATAACAAGCCCCGCCCGCAATCACGGCTTCATTCCCAGGCGGATGAGCGCCTCGCGCGTCGATGCCTGCTGTAGCAGCGTCTTGAAGGCGGTTACGCCCGGACGATTTGCGCGCGCCACGGGCACGATGAAGTCGTACTGCTCCGCCTGTACCGGCAGAAATCCGAGTCCAGCGCTGCGCGCGATGGTGTCCAGCGTCATCCCCCAGTCGGCGCGGCCTTGAACCACTGCAGCGGCTACGGCATTGTGATTCCGCGGCTGCACGGCATAGCCCCGGGGTTTGACGCCGCGGAGCAAGCGATCAATCAGCATGCGTGTGCCACTTCCCTGATTGCGATTGACCATCACGCAAGCGGGATCGTCGACGGACTTCGCGATGGCGTCATGCGCTGAGCGCCCTTCGAAACGGTTGTCTCCATGACGGAAGACAATGCCCTGCAGGCGGCCGTAGCCTGGAACAAGCTGCAGCGCCGGAGTGAGAAAGGGCCGGTTGTATTCGTTGCTTTTCAGGTCAAGCAGGTGCACGCCCGCGACGTCGCATTCGCCGCGCTTGGCGGCGTCCAGTCCACCCGTGCTGCCTACCGCAAGAAACTTCGACCGGACGCCCTGCCGCTGAAGTTGTCCTAGCAGGTAATCGAGGGCGATACAATCGCTGCCAATCACAACCAGGTCCGCCAGTTGCAGATCGCGGCCCAAAAGCCGAATGCTGACAAGTGTTCCGGCCTCAACAATCTCCTCATGACGGCCGATAGTGGCGAACCCATCCGCACGGCTAAACGTGGTGACGCTACCGGACCCTTGGCCCATCGGATAGGCGGCTAGAGACGTTCCTTTCCCCTCGTCTGCCGTTTCAACCAGCCCGACCAGCAGGTATTCCGTTCGGCCAATCTCACTATTTACCTTGACGGCGAGTCTTGCGGTCACGACCTTTTGTTCCTCTGAATCGCGGCCCGCCAGGGAGCGGATCACCGGCGCCACGAACTCGTGGAAGGTGAAGATCGCCGAAGTCGGGAAGCCAGGGAGCACGACTACCGCGCGCCTCTGCGTCGCCGCCAGGCAAATTGGTTTACCTGGCTTGAGCGCCACACCGTGCGCGACGATACCAGGATCGTCAAGTTCGGCGACAACGCGATAGGACACATCGCCCGCGCCCTTGCTGGTTCCACCGGACAGAAGCACAATATCCGCGAACTTCAGTGCGTGGCGCAATCGTTCGCGCAGCACCGCTACATCGTCATGCGCGATACCAAGGCGCATTGGTTCGCCGCCCAGTTCCTGCACGGCATCGGCTAGGATCTGCGCATTGGAGTCGTAAACCTTGGCGGGTTGCATCGGATCACCGGGTGCGATGATTTCGTCGCCTGTCGAAAGAATCGCGACGACCGGCTTTCGCCAAACGTTTACATTGGCGACTCCCATAGCGGCCAGCACTCCTGTGTCGCGGCTGGTCAACACCCGGCCCTGGCGAAGCACCGTCTCTCCCGCTGTGATATCGGTGCCCGCAAACGATACGCCGCTGCCCGCTGTGACAGCCCGGGCGATGCGGAGTTCGCGGCCGCGTGTCTCGGCGTATTCGATCATTACAACTGCATCTGCACCGCGTGGGACCATACCACCAGTGGCTATCAACACCGCTTTGCCCGGATGGATTACGGTGGAGGGGACGACTCCAGTGTGTATTTCTTCCTCGCACAACTGAACCGAGCGTGGAAATTCCTCAGAGGCGCCAAACGTATCTTCTGCTACAACAGCGAAGCCATCGACGTTAGAGCGATCGAACGATGGCACATCCACCGGGGATACAACGTCGTCCGCTAGCACCCGGCCGAGGGCCATATCAATCCGAACCATTTCCGGGTTCCGCGGGAGCTGGTCAATTGCGGCCCGGAAACGGCGCTCCGCCTCATCCCGGTCGAGTACCTGAAGAAACTGCTCTTGCTCAGCCATAGAGCCAAACCTTCACATCGGTGCCAGCCCCGAACCCCTCGCTGTCATCGCCAACGATTACAAAACCATCGGCGCGCGTTGTCGACGACAAAAGAGAGGCGCCGCCCACCGCCAGCGGCTCAACGAGATCGCCCACGATCTTCACACGGGCGTAGTCAAGCCGGCCGATAGGTGAGCTGATCTTGCGATTTAGCCTCCCGCGGGTGGCGCGATACGGCCACTCTTTGGAGCGCCCACCGAGCGCGCGAATAGCGCGGCCGGCGAAAAAATCGTAGGCGCATAGACTCGATACCGGGTTGCCCGGCAGCAAGAAAATAAGACGATGCTCGATGCGGCCAAGTCCGGTCGGGCTGCTTGGTCGCATCGCGATTCCGTGCACGGCTAGTTCGCCGTGTCGTGCGACGAGCATCGGTGCCAGATCCTCAATGCCGACGCTCGATCCTCCAGAGACAATTACGATGTCTGCGTCGGCCTGAAGAGACTCGAGGATCGCATCCCGATCGTCCAGAACCAAGCCTGGGAAGTCCACCACGCCTCCGTCACGCTCGATGAGTGCCGAGAGCATCGGCCCGTTAGCATCGGCAATGTGACAGTCATGCGGGCGCGAGCCTGCGGGTAAAAGTTCGTTGCCGGTTACGGCCAGACGCACGTGCGGCTGGCGGACCACGCACGCTTCTCCCTGGCCAATGGAACTGAGGACGCCCAGGTCCTGTGGGCGCAACACTCGCCCTGACTTGAGCAGTGTCGCACCGGAGACGATGTCTTCACCGCGTCTGCCGACATTCTTTCCAGGCGAGACGCCGGTTAATGCACTGACACTGCGCAGTCCGTTATCATCCGCCTCCGCGTCCACCCATTCGGCGGGCAGAACCGCGTCGGCGCCGAGAGGCATCGGCGCGCCGGTCATAACCCGCACCGCTTCGCCGTGGGAGACTATGCCCTCAAAGGGCGAGCCGGGCATGGAATCGCCGATGACGGTCAGCGGCAGCCGGGTGTAAGCCGTAGCGCCTTCCGTGCTAGTTGCTGCCACGGCGTATCCGTCCATCGTCGCTCGATCAAACCCTGGCACGTCAACATCGCTGACGGCCGAAGCAGCCAGCACGCGACCGGCGGCATTCCGTAAGAGTACGAGTTCCGCAGCCAGTGGCTGCAAATGCGTATCTAGCCAGGCGAGTGCAGCTTTCACAGTATGACGCTGCGAGAAACCCCGCATCCGCACGTCATCGGCTGCTCCTCTGTTGGCGTAACACATTTGAGATCGGTCCTTGTTAAGGTAAACTCACGTTTCATCTTACTCAGACTACGAACCAGTCCGCAGGTTATTCCGATGGAGCTTGCGGCAGGTAACCCCATACACCAGGAACCTGTCCTAGTTGGTGATGTCCTCATAGGTGCGTTGCGACGTAAATGATTGATCTTGCTCAAACAGCAAGCGCTTGTTACGCTAGGGCATGGCAAAAAGAGCCGATCTGAAAGCGCTTCGGAATATGATAGCGGAAGCCGAAACGATCCTTACCACCACCACGCTTCCCCAGGGCCGCGCCGAACGCACCAGGGAACTCCTGGGCACCGCCGTCAAGCTGGCAGACCACCTGTTAACCGAGAAACCCGCTGCCCTGCTGGGCGCGAAGGGTGGGAAGAAAACGGCTGAACGAGGGCCGGACTATTTCGCCAAGATCGCGGCTATGCGCAAGACCAAGGGCGGAGGAAGGCCGAAGAAAGAAATAATGTAACCGCCGACTGTTGGCGTTCATCCAACTAATGGTTGGAGTAGTACCAACCGATGGATATTGTGATTGACACGGACAGCAAGGTTGGTATAATACCAACATGCGGCCAATCTGCACGACGACGCAGGAAGCGGTAGACCTGCTCCATCACTGCCTTGAAGAAGGCGACGTGGTTCTCTCTAGACATTTTAGGGAGGAGTTGTCTGAAGAAAAGCTGGACATCGAAGACGCTTGGGCCGTGATGCGAGCGGGTACGGTGTATGAACCGCCAGAACTCGACATAAGATCGGGAGAGTGGAAGTGGAAAGTGGAAGGATACGCACCTGGAGGCAAATGGCTGGTTATTGTCTTTAGTTTTAAGCCGGTCGCCAGAACATTCTTGATTACAATCTACTCTGTAGATAACAAGGAGAGGTGAGCAAACGTGGTGGAGAAGAAAAGAACCGACACCGTGTGCAGTAATTGCGGTAGTGGTGCCAAGAGCAAGGTTGGCAGCTATCGGTTCGTTGAGAGCGGACTGAAAAACGTGCTGCTTGAGGGGATCGAGTTGATTCGGTGCCCTAGCTGCAAAAATATCGACCCGGTGATACCGTCGATGAACCGCCTTATGCAAGTATTGGCGGCAGGCATTGCCGGAAAGCCATGCAAACTGGGAGGTGACGAAATCCGTTTTTTGAGGAAGTATCTCAAGATGACGGGCGAGGAGTTCGCTGGCGTCCTCGGTACCGATAAAACCACGATTTCAAAGTGGGAAAATGAGGAGCAACCGCTGGGCGAACGGGCCGACCGGCTGATTAGGGCCGTAACGCTGATTCTTGGTGATGGATTGGCGGAATATACGCAAAAGATTGTCCGTAGATTTCCGGAGATCGAGGAAGTGATTAGGGATATTGAGTACAAGCTCGATCCCGAGTCACAAACCTGCGAATACGTATAAAGGACCGTGCGTCTCCAGCCCCGCCCAGCACCAATGGCGGGGTTGTTTTTTGCCTATTGACGAACAGCAAGCGCTTGCTGTCTTATGGATACATGATGCAGAACGCCACGCCTTCTATGGATTGTTCAACCTGCAAAGTCGAGTGCCGTTCATTCGGTCGTCATCGCAATGGCCTGCGCCGTTTCCGTTGCAACAGTTGCAAGAAAACCTACACTGAGCCGCATCGCCCGCGCGTCGAAACCAATCCCCTTGGAGAATTGCGGATGCCGATGGAAAAGGCTGTTCTTGCGCTCCAGTTGCTTGTAGAGGGCTCCAGTGTCCGAACCACCGAACGAATCACTGGCCTGCATCGTGACACGATTCTGAGGCTTTTGGTCCATGCCGGGGAGAAGTGCTCTGCGCTCATGGGTCGCCTGATTGTCCGTGTCCCTGTTAAGCAAGTCCAGTGCGATGAAATTTGGGGATACGTTGGGAAGAAGGAAAAGAACAAGACCGTCGAAGAAGCCAACAATGATGCCTTGGGCGATGCGTATTGCTTCGTCGCTATCGAACGCCACACGAAACTGATTCTCAACTTCGCCCTCGGTCGTCGTACCCAAGAGACGACCAATGTGTTCATAGAGGGCTTACGCCACGCGACGGCGAAGCAGCCGTTTCAACTAACAACCGATGGTTTTGCGCCGTATCTGAGAGCCGTGGATGCCACGCTGAGTGACCGCGTTGACTTTGGCACAATCGTCAAGCAGTACGCGGAAAGCGGCGATCCCGAAAAGCGTTACAGCCCTGCGGTCTGTATTGGCTGCAAGAAACGCGCCATCATTGGCGACCCCGATCCGGCTATGATCTCCACTAGCCACATCGAGCGCTCAAACCTCACGATGCGAACCCAGATCAAACGGTTGGCGCGGCTCACCCTGAGCTTCAGCAAGAAGTGGGAAAACCTCTGGTACGCAAGTGCGCTGCACTTCGCTTATTACAATTTTTGCCGCATCCATTCCAGCTTGCGCGTTACGCCTGCGATGGAATCGAACCTCACAGATCACGTGTGGACGATAGCTGAGTTACTGGCGTAGGCTAGTAGCGGGATGGAGCCAAATTTCGCACTAGTCAAGAGTCCCGATCCGCTCGCCATTCTCGTAGAGACTTTCCCAGAACTACGAAATCTGCTGGAAGACGCCGAGTATGGCACGTATTACGTCTACGAGCGATTTTCTGAGTATCTTTCTTCGCACCCCGATGACGACCAGCTATGGAAGCGAGCCTATGATTTCTTCGAATCCCTCGCTATCGGAGGCGGAAGCCTTCAGGATCTTCTGGCACTTGGTGTCTTTGAGCCTCTGTGTGATGCGGCGTTCGGTCAAAAGCTCAAGAAAGGCGTCGGGCCTGCCGCTCGGAAGCTTCTTAACGAAATGGGCCAGGGTTGATGCAACGCAGCTATAAGGACACTACTTCCTAGTTGCATTTGGGCTCCGGCCCTGGCAAGATTCTAACCTGGGGGGATTCAGATACATGTCCCACATGTTCATGCCGGTGTACAACGTGGACGCGCCAGTCGGTCCGGGACAGACAAACGCAGCTGACGATGTGAAGCTTGTTCAAAGCCTGCTTGCATTATGGGCCGAAATCGCTCCAGGCGCCACGCAGGGGCTTCCGCGGATGGTCGTGGACGGAAACTATTCAGAGAACGTGGGCAACTGGATCCGAACATTCCAGGGCACCGCGCCCCGCACCGTGGCACGAGATGGCAAAATTGACCCAATCCGGAGCAGCCGAGGACACTTTCAAACCCAAATTGGTTCTCATACATCCACACTGCTGGTGCTGAACTACAATTGCATGTTGCGAAATGCGTCGGGACACTATCGTCTAGCGGAGCGCCTTCACCTATTAATTCGACCGCACCTCACTTAGCTCAGCAATCGAATAGCTGACCGGAACGCAAAACGGACCAGTCTCAAGTTGGCCAATTGAACTAATGGGGATTGTGCGTAAGAGTTTTGGCTCCTCGGGTAGGATTCGAACCTACAACCCTTCGGTTAACAGCCGAATGCTCTACCATTGAGCTACCGAGGAACAAGTGGACGCGAGTTCTTCCATTACAGCAAACGCTGTCCAACGATGTCAATTTTCCGGAGGGCTAGCGACTACGCGGAAGCGATCTTACGAAGCCGGATGGTGAGCCGACTCTTATAACGGGCCGCGGTATTCTTCTTGATGATTCCCCATTTGGCGGCGCGATCGATCAGAGAATAAGTCTTGGGGACGAGTTGCGTGGCCTCTTTGACATTCTTGGTCTCAAGCAGGCGCCGCATCGCACGGATGCCATGGCGCAAGCGAGTCTTGCGAGTACGATTGATCAGAGTACGTCGTTCGGTTACGCGCACTCGTTTAAGCGCAGATACAGTGTTTGCCATTCGAATCTTTAGGATACCGCAGCCGGGAGCCCGGGTCAATTCAAGCAGCGTTCTATAGGATGTGGAGATCCCGTCCGGTCATCTCCTTGGGAGGGGTAACACCAAAGAGCGCGAGCAGCGTTGGAGCGATGTCCTGCAAGGCTCCATTCGCGCGCAGGGGTCGGCGGGCTTCATCTACGACGATGAACGGCACCGGGTTAGTGGTGTGATACGTGTGCGGACCTTTGGTGACTGGATCGATCATCATCTCGGCGTTGCCATGGTCGGCAGTGATAATCCAGCGCCCGCCCTTGCGG
>CAZDGT010000321.1:0-5879 GCA_964504905.1 uncultured Bordetella sp.
ATGTCGCAAGGGAAAGAGCGGCCGGTCACGGTGACGCTGAGCGTACAGGGGTCGGCGCGGGCCCGCTATATAGACGCGGATACCGGCCAGGTGACGATTACGGGCGTGTATGCGCAATAGAATTTTCCTTATCGCATTGGCTACGGGTTCGCTAGTGCTTGCGCAGCAGCTGGGCGTACAGCAAAATCTGGCGCACAAGGTCGACTTCCCGCACGATGCGCCGGTCACGCTCGCGGGAGACGAATGGGGCGGTTCGGCAGCCACGGTGCGCGGCGGGGCGTATGCGATTGATGTGCGCGTGGCATTGTCCCTGCGGAATTCAAGCCAGCGCGGTATCCGCGGCATCACGCTGACGGTGATCGCGCAGGAAGCAACTCCGGGCGGCAAAGGCTCCATCTCGGTTCCGAGTCTGGATGTGGCGCCGGGCGAAACATTTTCCGTGCGCGGCGATTTACACCTCCTGCGGCCTATCGGCGCGGGAACGAGCCCGATGGTTGAGGTGAGCCTCGATGGCGTATTGTTCGACGACCTGAACTTTTATGGCCCAGACAAGCTGCATTCGCGGCGGACCATGATGGTCTGGGAGCTGGAAGCCCGGCGCGACCGCCAATATTTTAAGGCTCTGTTGGAACAATCCGGCCGCGACGGATTACAGAAGGGTATGCTGGCCAGTCTGGCGCGCGACGTCGACCGCCCGCAGTTTGGCGTGCAAATGGTCCGCGGGCGCGCAACCAATACCGATGGCGAGCGCGATCTGCAGTTCGCTTTCCTGCAGTTCCCCGATGCACCGGTGGAGCCCATGGACGGAATGGCGCGCATCGCGGGCAACGAGGCGCGGGCGCCGAAACTGGTAGTGCACAACCGCTCGCCGCGCGTCGTTCGCTACCTGGAGATGGGTTGGATCGTGCGCGATTCGCAGGGCCGCGAGTTTCTGGCGGCGTCACTGCCTTCGGAGATGCGATTGCCGCCCAGCAGCTCCAGCCAGCTTTTGCAGGATGCGTCTTTGCGCTTCGATCCGCGCACGTCGGTGGAGAGCATGACGGGTTTTGTCGCTAGCGTGGAATTCGTCGATGGGTCGATCTGGATTCCCAACCGCACCGAGCTGGAAGATCCGATGCTGCGCCGCGTGGTGGCGCCATCGCCCGAAGAGCAGCGCCTGGTGCAGATCTACCGCAAACGTGGCGTCGGCGCGGTGATCGAGGAATTAAAGAAGTTCTAGCTAGCGCGTGGCGCTCAAATCGTCGCCCTCCGCGACGATAAGCAGCACGTGGGAAGTGCTCCCAAGCCTTATCTGACCTTCCGAGTTGCGCGCCAGGACATGGCTATGGAGGCAGGCTGTGTGCGTGGCATCCTGCCACTGAGTGAACTGGAGCCGATGCCGGGCGTGCGCCCCGGCCTGCTCGGAGTCACCACCCTGAAGGGCCAAGCGATCGGTGTGATCGATCTTCGCGGCAGGCTGCAGTTGCCCTATGCCGGCCAGGGAAGTAATCCTAAAATCGTAATTCTGGAAGCGACGGTTGGCACGCGTCCGCAATTGGTGGCTTTTGTCGCGGATCGAATTTCCGACGTCGTAGTTTATCGCGATCGCGACCTGCGCAGCGGCTCCTTGAGGGGCAAAGGACGTCCTCGCAGGCTCGTGGACTTCGATCAACTTGTCACGGAAGAGGAACTGTCTGGCTGGTGCGTGCTCAGCCCTTAAGCCCGTCGAAAGCCTGTTCGATTTCCTTCTTGGCTTCGGACGTGATCGCCGTCAGGGGCAAGCGCGGCGGGCCACCGTAGTAGCCATTCAAATCCATCGCGTATTTCAAGCCGGGTATGCCGTATTTCACGGTGACGAGTTGTGCGGCGCGGAGAATGCGATTCTGCCAATCCATCCCTGCCGCGAACTCGCGGGAGCGGTGCGCTTCCCAGATGCTGATGGTGGCGTAGGGGGCGGCATTGGCGAAGGCCAGCACCGCCCCGGCGCATCCGATCGCCAACGCGGGCGCCAGGGTCGGCGCGGAACCGGTCAGCACCTGAAAGCCCGGCTGCACTTCCTTGATCATCTGGATGCATTTCTCCAGACTTCCGGAGCTTTCCTTGATGGCAAAAATATTGGGGTGATGCGAGAGCGTTGCCACCGCTTCTGCCGAGATATCGATCCCGGTGACCTGCGGCCAGTTGTAGATCATCAACGGGATCTTGATCTGATCCGCGACGGCGCGGAAGTAGAGAACCTGCGCGGGTGTATTGTTCAGCAGGTTCTTGTAATAGTGCGGCGTGCGCACCATGGCTGCCTTGTAACCGCGATCGGCAGCCGCATTGGTGAGCGCAACAGTTTCGCGCACGCTCTCCGCGCCGCTCCCGCAAACCAGCACTTTATCGGATGCCGCGTACTCAGCCACCCACTCCCACAGTTGGAGCTTCTCCTCCGTCGTCAGATAGACACTTTCCCCTGTTGAGCCGCCGACTACATAGCCGGCCAGGCCGGTACGATTCCACTTCTCGACGTTGTGCTGGACTTTAACTTTGTAGAGATCGCCGTTGTGGTCGAAAGGAGTGGCGATGGGCGGGAAAATACCTTGCAGCTTGAACATGAGTGAAGTCCTGCGGGCGAGTGGAAGACCCGCCCGCAGGGAAATGAGGTTTAACCTCGCAAGACGATGGCGAGTGCGTAAATGGTCAGCGTTTCGATAAACACCAGACCAAGAATGAGTGCAAATCGGATTCCGGCAGCCGCCGCTGGGTTGCGCGCGATCGCTTCAGCGGCGCCGGCAACAGCTCTACCCTGGCCGATGCCGCAAAGTCCGCCGGCGAGCCCCAAGCCAAGCATGGCCCCAAAAAATTTCACTTCCCCAGGAGCCATTCCGGAACCGCCTGTGGTTTGCGCAAAGACCGGGCAGGCCGCTAGGAGGAAAAGAATCACTATCAGTAGCATCATCTTGTTTCGCATACGGGTATCTTCCTTTTCGTGTATTAAAGTTGCGCCGAGGAGGTGGTTCCAATCCGAACCGGGGGGAACGGCGGCTCACACTCGAACGCGATTATGCCAGATTAATGTTCGTGCGAAGTTCCGATGCTCACATAGATCATTGTGAGCAGAGTAAAAACGTAAGCCTGCAAAAAAGAAACAAAAACATGCAGCGCCATAAAAATAACAGGGATTACCAAGTAGGTCAGGCTTATGAAAACATTTGTAATTTGCTCACCGGCGAACATGTTGCCATAAAGGCGAACCGTGAGCGAAAGCATCCGCGCAAAGTGGCCAATAATTTCAATGACAAACATCAGCGGGGCTAGTGCCAGGATCGGCCCACCGAAGTGAGCCAAATACTTCCACAGACCAAGTTCGCGCACCCCCATCACGTGATAGTAGACCCAAGTTGAGACTGCCAGCGCCGCTGGCACATACACAGACATGGTCGGCGATTCGAAGCCCGGAATGATCCCGATTAGGTTCATTGCGGCGATGAAGACAAATAACGTACCGAAAAAGTTCACGTATTTCTCAGGGTGTTCAATGCCTACTTCCGAGGCCTGCGTATTGAGAAACTCGTAAACAGCTTCCGCCGCGTGCTGGAGCTTGCCTGGACGGTCCACCGAGAGACGGGAGCGCAGCATCGCTACCGTTACGACAAGGATGACGACCACGAGTAATTCCATCACCAGCCAAGTTTCCCAGGGGTGCAGGGAGTCCTGCGCCTTAATGCCAAACAGTCCTAGGCCAGCGTTGGCGGCACCTGACAGATATTCGTTGAAGATGGCGGTAAGCCAGTTTTCACTCATGGATACGAAAGACTAACTCGTAGAGAATCTCCAGGAGCACGGCCAGAAATGCGGCAAGCAGACCCCAAACCACAGCCACCGGCGTGACCCCAAGAAACCTAACTATAACATAGATGGCGCAGCCGATTAGCAGATAGCGCAGTGCGATTAGAACGGCTGCGAGCGGCCCTGGCTTCGCCGCTCCGCCGACCACATTCACTAGCATCGACAGTCCCCGAAAATTCAGGATCGAAAGGACTACACCCATCAAAAATCCAGTGGCCGGACGGTAGCCCTGCGCGAACAGGAGCGCGACAGTACCGGTTAGCCCTACAACTAACGTCAATAGACGTACACGCCAGAGCGCCCGCTCGTAGAATTCGCCCGTCATTTTGTACTGTCACCGAGGATGCGGACTAACTGAACAATGCCCGAGATGACCCCTAGAATCATGAACACAAACCGCAGGAAGGTCGTCGAAAACAGATAGTCAAGACCGTAGCCTATCGCATAGCCGGTCAGTACACTTGCTGGCATCAGACCGATCGCTGGGACATACCGCACCATTAGGCGCCAAAATTCATCCTTGCTCCTCTGGCTGGTGCCTGAGTCCTCCGGGTTTGGGCGAGTTTTGCTCACTGCTTCGATTGTAGAATCCGATGAGCCTGCTGGGCGCTCTCATTCACCAGCAAACCCATCTTGGGGTGACTCGGTTCGAAGTCCGCGGGCAAGCCAAGTTCGGCAAGAGTATCACTTGTGGTTGGGCCGATAGAGGCAATCACGATGCGCCCGCACGCCCCGCGTACGGCGTCTTCGATACCGAGCTCCTTCGCGACAGCCAGCAAATGTTCCAACTGTATCGACGACGTAAGAAGAAGCACATCAACTTCTCCCGCCGCGAGCCGACGCGCAGCCTCCCGCAACGGGGCGGCGTCTTCGGGCATGGCCCATTGATAGACCGGCACGGACGTAACTTCAGCACCGCGGGCCGTGAGTCCATCGATCAGATCCAGACTGGGGCGTCCGTACTCCTGCACTGCTATGCGTTTCTCCGGGCGTCCTTCGGTCGCGGCCAGGACCTCACGCCAGGTGTTGGGTTCGGGTACAAGAATCGCAACCGGCACGTTCCATTCGCGCATCACAGCCATCGGTTTGGGCCCCCGCGCCACCACCGTTAGGTTGCGAAGAGCGTGGGCCAACGTTCCGGCTGGCCACCGTGTCTCGATCACTTGATTGAGCAGCCGCGTGCCGACGCCAGTAAGCAGGATCACCATGTCGAACTGATTATCAAAGAGCCTCTCGGCAAAAGTAAGGGCTTGGGAATTGTGCTCCAGCGGAACTTCCCGCATGGATGGTGCGACGAACGGTATTCCGCCAGCTCGCTGGATCAGGATTTCGATCTCCGAAGCGCGGCGGCTCTCCAGTGAGAGCACGCGCAGCCCGCCGAAAGACATGGTTCAGCTTAACAAAGCCATGGGGAATCGGGAAAAAAGAGTGCAGACGCACAAACGCGACCGGTATGGAAGACACCGGTCGCGCGTGGGGAGAATCTTTCGAGAACGGCTTACTGGGCGGGCGGGGGAGCCATTTTCGGCTCTTCCTCACCACGATGGCAAGTGTAGCAGCTCACATGCCGCTTGCCGTCCGGAAACTTCGCGTTGATTTCCTGCGCCATGCGGATCATCATCAGCGCAACACCCTTCTTCGGGTTGTCATCGCTGGCGAAATCGCCCTGCACATGGCAGTAGCTGCACATCACGCCCAAGCCCGCCCGGAAGGCTTGCATGGTCTGCTGCAGACCCTCTGCCGGAAGAACTTTGAGGTTCTTGGGATTCGCGAATGGGCTCGGTCCCTTCTTCTTCTCTTCTTGGGCGGAGAGCGTCAAAGACAACATTAAGGCGAGTGATACAACGAGTAAGCGCATGGATGAATTATACACAATAGAGCGCCCCCGTCAACGTGATTTTGATACGTAATAACGCTGCTGAAGGTTACGGTTTTTTCATCTGCAACTTCCGCGCGAACCCAGCGTCCAATGGGTTGCAAGGAGAAAGAGATGCGGACAAGAAAATCCATGATGACAAAATTGACCGTAGGCCTCGCACTAATGGGCGCAGCCCTTATGGCAGAGCCTT
>CAZDGT010000322.1:0-10302 GCA_964504905.1 uncultured Bordetella sp.
CAACTAGCCCAAATTCTGCCCTCCAACGGCGTAAACATCCTCGGGGCGCCCACTTGCCTGTAATCTTTCAGATCTAGCACATGACGCTGCACTCCTCCCGATGTAACCCGCAAGACAAACAGTGTTCCGCGGCTGTCATCCAGCGGTAGGATGTAGCCGAACATTTCTCCTACGGCAGCCAACGGATACCCGATCCATTTGACGTGGCGCCCCAGGGTGTCCTCGTAAATAAAGAAGTATGCTTCTTTGGCGTTCCAGAGCCCGTAGCCCCCGCCGTCACTGCGAATTAAGTAGGCGCTGAGAGCGGCGGATAAGACGACCGCGAGAGTGAGGAAGTTGATTGCAAGCAATCCTTTCGATACCCTCGACATTCGCCTCCTTCAATGGCACGGACTCAACTTCGGCGCGATTGCTTGCTCTCTGGATTCCGGGCTTGAACGAACCCTCTATCGAACTTCGTGAGTCTCGTTTTCGGCGCGCCGGGATTCAGCGTTCACGGCCCGCAGCAGGTGCTCGGCGTAGGCGCTGGCGGAATCGTCAGCCATCAGATCCTTGGTGATGTCGGGGGTTACTGCGGCGGCGATGCCGGCAGCAAGCGGCTCGGCGCTCAGCGAGTTACGGCGAGCGCTCGCGATCAGGCCTTTGATCTCGCGAATGTCCGTGGCAATCTGGCTTACTTTGTATACGCCAAGACAGATGGCAACGAAACCGATGAACGACAGAATTCCACTGACGAAGGCTCCGACAAATTCCACGGTGTGCTCCTTGGGAGAGTATCGGCACGCCCGCCTAGGAACTTTACTCGGAGAGTACTATTCTTTCTTCTTGAAATCGAGGGACGCGGAGTTCATGCAGAAGCGAGTGCCGGTAGGCCGCGGCCCATCGGGGAAAACGTGCCCAAGGTGTGCATCGCACTGAGCACAAAGAGCTTCCACACGCCGCATCCCATGGCTGGTATCGGTTTCTGTGCGGACGATATTGGGGTCCACGGGCGCGGAGAAACTGGGCCAGCCCGTGCCAGATTCAAACTTGGCGGAGCTATCAAATAGCTCTGCGCCGCAGCATGCGCAGCGGTAGATGCCGTCCTCATGGTTATCCCAATATTTGCCCGTGAACGCGGGCTCGGTGCCCTTTTGGCGAGCTACATGGTACTGTTCCGGAGTCAGCTGCTTGCGCCACTCTTCTTCGGTTTTCTTTACTTTTTCCATGGCACTTATAGCTTACCTAACCCTTACACTGGGATTTGGCAAAACAATCGCGCCTTTCCGAGCGCACCTTTCACTCAGACCCAATCGAGCAGTTCCGCCGCTGGTTCCGCGCCGTGGAACGCGCGGGGCTGTCCGAGCCCAATGCTATGACCCTGGCCACCGCCGGTAAGGATGGGCGCCCCTCTGCCCGCATGGTCTTGCTCAAGGGAGTGGATGAGCGCGGATTCCTATTCTTTACCAATTACGGGAGCCGTAAGGGACGCGAGCTGGAGGCGAATCCGCGGGCGGCGCTGGTGTTGTATTGGCATGCGATAAACCGGCAGGTACGCGTCACAGGCCGAGTTTCGAAGCTGGCGGCTGCCGAATCTGACGCCTATTTCGCAACTCGTCCTCGGGGAAGCCGCCTCGCTGCAATGGCTTCCCAGCAGAGCGGCGTCCTGCGGTCGCGCGCCGCGCTCGAAGCTCGCTACCAGGAACTTGTGACCGCGTATCCCAACGACGACCCGCCGCGTCCCATAAACTGGGGAGGGTATTGTGTCCATCCCGATGAGATCGAATTCTGGCAGCAAGGTCCGAATCGCCTGCATGACCGCCTGCGCTATCGCAAAAGTCGTGGCAGTTGGATTTTGGAGCGTTTGTCTCCTTAGCGCAGCCGACATCGACGTCTCGCGCACACTCAAGGGCGTGGAGGACCGCTACAACCGGACGCAGACGCTGCAGCTTTCATTCACTGAGAGCTATCAGCAGGGTGGCCGCGCACGAGTGGAAAAGGGCGACTTGTTTCTCCGCAAACCCGGGCGGATGCGCTGGCAGTACACGGCGCCTGCGGGGAAACTGTTCGTCTCCGACGGAAAGTTCATCTACTCTTACACTCCGCAGGACAATCGCGCCGAGAAGATGAAGTTGAAGGAGACCGACGACCTTCGCGCGCCACTGGCCTTCCTCCTCGGCCGCCTGGATTTCAACAAAGACTTCCGCGAGTTCCGCACCCATGCCGAAGACGGCGGAGTTTTCATCACAGCGATTCCGAAGTCGGACAAGCTGCCTTACAGTGAGGTCTCGTTCCTCACCATGCCGGACTTCACCATCCGCCGCCTGGAAGTGAAGAACCAGGACAATTCAGTTCTGCGCTTCACATTCGAAAACGAGAAGAAAGATCCGCCGATCCAGGACGCTATGTTCCGCTTCACTCCACCGCCCGGCGTGGAGTACGTGGACTCGTCTAATCAGCCGTAACGCCGCAGCACAGCCTACAGCTTTTGGGCACCCTCGGCCTTACCCAGCCCCCTATCAAAAGTACCGAGCGGCAGATGACCGGCCTTCCGGGCGACCTGCAGCATCAGGCAGTCGGAAAATCCCAGCGATGGCCGCGAGCGGAACAGGTCAAGCGCCGCCGCGACGGCGTCCAAATCTTGTAAAACCAAGTGTTCGTGATTGAGCAGCATCTCGACCGCAGTGGCGAGATCGGCTGCATTTCGCTTATATACTGTTGTCAAAACCCAAGCCGCTTCCGTGAGCGCGAGAAGGGAGACCCAGGCTCCTTGGGCGATGAAGGCCTCGGCCGAAGCGGCCTGACGGCCATCGTCGCGAGTAATCAGACGGACTAGAACGTTGGTATCAACGGCGCGCATAACGATCCCGTGTGCGCTGCCGGATGCCTTCTCTCATCTCATCAAGCGTTCTGGATTTTGGCTTGCGCCCGGCGAACAAAGCCCGATGGATGTCTTCGGACGAGAACCGCGCCGAGCGCCGCACGACAATCTTGTCGCCCTCTTCATCCCACTCCAGTACAGAGCCGGGACCGATACCAAGCTTTCGCCGCACACCGAGAGGAATTGAAATCTGCCCCTGCGCGGTGACCTTTGAATGAGCCAGTGCCATGCTTTACATTACCACGGTAATAGAGAATCCACCGTCGAGCCTCTCTGCCCTCGTGTTCACGAACACTCAGCCCCCGGTTTACAATAGAGTCTTCCATGCGCATCGCTCTGGCGCAATTGAATCCCACGGTAGGGGATTTGGCGGGGAATGTGGACCGCATGACCCGTGCGGCGCGCGATGCGGGCGCTCGCGGCGCCGAAGTTGTTGTGTTTCCCGAGCTCTCCCTCACTGGCTACCCGCCCCGCGACTTGGTCGAGAAGCCTGCCTTTCTGGAAAGCTGCGAGCGTGAACTGGACCGCCTGGCGCGCGAGACGGCGGACCTGGGCTTGAGCGTCATCTGCGGCTACGTCGCGCGCTCGGAGGCGGAGACAGGCAAGCGAGCGGTCAATCGAGCCGCGTTGATCGAACGCGGCGAGATCGTCTTCCGGCAAAGCAAGATGCTTCTGCCCAATTACGATGTGTTCGACGAAGCGCGTTACTTCCGCCCCGCGGAACGCGAGTACCTTTGCGCACTGCGCGGCACTCCGGTGGCACTGACCATTTGCGAGGATGCCTGGAATGACCGTCGCTTTTGGAAAGAACGGCTCTATCAGCGCGACCCGGTGGAAGAACTGTTCGAAGCCGGAGCACAGATGCTCATCTGCATTAACGCCTCCCCCTACAACCTCGGCAAGCGCGCCATTCGCCGGAACATTTACCGCGCTGCGGCGCGGCGCTATTCGAAGCCCGTGATTTATGTGAATCAAGTGGGCGGAAACGACCAGCTGATCTTCGATGGCACCAGTTTCGCGATGAATAGCGCCGGTGACGTGATTGCCGCGGCGCGTTCTTTCGAAGAAGACCTGATCTTGTGCGATCTCGACGCTGGAACCGGCGACCGCCACGAAGATTTCTCCGATGAGTGTGCCGCCGCCTATCAGGCGCTGGTCCTGGGTACGCGCGATTACATCCGGAAGTGCGGTTTTTCGAAAGTGCTGATCGGCTTGAGTGGCGGCATAGATTCCGCGCTGACCGCCGTGATCGCCGTTGATGCCGTGGGCAAAGACAATGTCACCGGCGTCGGGATGCCGGGACCTTACTCTTCGGAATCAAGTGTCACCGATGCCCGCGCGATGGCCGAAAAACTGGGCATCAAGTTCGAGATCGTATCCATCACAGGCGCCTGCGAACGTTTCGAACAGGAGTTGGCTCCGCTATTTCAAGGAACGCAACGCGACGTCACCGAAGAAAATCTGCAGTCGCGTTTGCGCGGTGTCACATTGATGGCTCTCTCCAACAAAACGGGAGCAATGGTGCTCACCACCGGCAATAAGAGCGAACTCGCGGTAGGATACTGCACGCTGTATGGCGATATGTGCGGTGGGTTGGCTGTGATCAGCGATGTGCCCAAGACGCTGGTCTATAAGCTGGCGCGCATTGCTAACCAGCGCCACGATGGGGCCATACCTGAAAGCGTTTTCACCAAGCCGCCCTCCGCTGAACTGCGCCCGGACCAACGAGACACCGATTCCCTGCCCCCCTACGACCTGCTGGACCCGATTCTCGAAGCCTACGTCGAGCACTATAAGACGCCGCGCGAGATCGCTGCCAGCCTGAATCTCTCGCTGGAACTGGTACAGGATATCGTCAACAAGGTGGACCGCAACGAGTATAAGCGCCAGCAGGCGGCGCCAGGATTGAAGGTGACCACCAAAGCCTTCGGGGTCGGACGGCGAATGCCCATCGCGCAAAGGTTCTCGGGATGAGAGTCGCCCTATTCTTGGCCGCTACGCTAAGCGCGTTCGCACTCGACTTTCCCATGTCGCTGGCCATCGCGCCGGATGGCCGCGTACTAGTGCTGAATGGCGGCGCGAAAGCTTCTATCGCCGTGGTGAACGGCCCCGAACTCCCGCTGCCCGATGCCTGGCTAGGCCTGACCATCGCGCCGGATGGCAAAACGGTTTACGCCGGTGGCGGATCGCGTGGAGTGGTGTACGAAATCGCCTACGTGCAAGGCGATCTGAAGTTGGTGCGCGAGATGAAGGCGAGCGATTTCACGGGCGACGTCGCCGTATCCCCGGATGGCCGCCTGATCTATGCAGCGGATGTATTCGCCAACGTGATTGTAGTCATCAATCCGCAGTCGGGACGCATCATTGATCGTTTCAAGACCGGCCGGCGGCCTTACCGTATCTTGTTCCATCCCGACGGCCGCTCCTTTTTCGTATCCAGTTGGGCTGACGCCTCGGTATATCGGTACAACGCCATCAACGGGGAAGAGATCGGACGCATCCGCCTGGGGGCGCACACCTCAGATATGGTGCTGAGCGATTACAAACCGCAACCGGAAGAAGGGCAACCGCCGCCAAGCTGGAAATACCGCCTGTTCGTTGCGGCAGCGAATACGAATGAAGTCTTCGTGGTTGGAATCGGCGACAACAAGACCATGAATCTCTCCGAAACCGTTCACGTCGCACCAGGACCGCTGTCGCCCCTTGGCGTGACTCCGAGCGCTCTCGCACTTGCGCCAGACCAGAAACACGTTTACGTGGCTTGCTCGGATGCCGATGTAGTCGCATCGCTGGATGTCTCCGACATGCGCAGCATAGTAGAAGGATTTCTCCCCGTAGGCGCCTATCCTGTGGCAGTACGCGCGAGTGCAGATAAAGTCTGGGTGGCAAACGCCCGGGGCAATACAGTGGAGACGCTCGGCGAAACCTTTCAATCCGTCACTACTCCCCCGGACTTAGACGTGGCTCCGGCGGATCACGTGATCTACGTGATCCGCGACACGCAGCCCGAAAACCTAATGCGCGCGGTTGCAGGTATCGCCCCGGATTTTACTGTGAAGCTTAGCGCTCGGCCCAATTTCAACATTGCCGATCCAGCGAATCTCCCGCCTGCCGGCTATCTGTGGACCAACGCCGTCGCCGCGGGACTCACTGTTCGCAACTACGGAGTGTTTGTGCGGAATGGCCAGGCACTCGATCCCGCCGCGAGATCCTTCACCAAACCCGATGTCTCCGCTTTCGCCGAAGACCTAAAGCAGTTCGAGGCAAGCGGAATGATGCCGCGGCTGATTGTGGTGCAGATCGCCAGCGATGAAGCCCTGGCATCGCTCAAGAGCGCCGTCGCCAAGAGCCGTTTCGCCGCGAAAACCGAAATCGTAGTAGGAGACTTGCGCCGCGTCGAAGCCCTGCTGGGCCTGCGTCCCATGACTCGCAAAGACTAGAAGGACTGATTGAAAGGACCGATGACCACCGTCTGCTTTCTTTGGCACATGCATCAACCGTTCTATAAGGATCTGTGGAGCGGCGAATATAAATTACCCTGGACGCGGCTGCATGCCCTCAAGGACTACACGGGAATGGTTGAAATCCTGGCCGACTTTCCCTCCATCCACCAGACATTCAATCTGGTTCCCTCGATGGTGGCTCAGATTGAGGAATACGCTTCCGGGACTGCGTCGGATCCGTTTCTCGACTGCGCTCTGGCGCCCGCCGAAGACTTGAGCGATGCCCAGCAAAACTTTATTCTCAAATATTTTTTCCAGGCGAACTACGATCGGCTGATCTGCCGTTATCCGCGCTATCTCGAACTGCACGGCAAACAATCGCGTAAGGAGCATTTCTCAGCGCAGGATCTTCGTGATTTGCAGATCTTCCATCTCATCGTGTGGTTTGATGAAGATCTGCTGGCCCGTGACGCCGAGTTGATCGAATTAGTCCGCAAGGGCCGCGACTTCTCGCTAGCCGATCAGAAGCTAATGGCGCGCAAGCAGCGGGAAGCGCTGGCGCGTGTGCTGCCAGTGTATCGCGAATATGGAACGCGCGGCCAGATAGAAATCGCCACCACGCCCTTCTACCATCCCATCCTGCCGTTGATCTGCGATTCCAATATCGGCGCTGTATCGCATGAAGGCCTTCCGTTGCCTTCGCGTTTCGCGTATCCTGATGACGCTCGCGAACAACTGGATCGCGCTCGCACTTATATCTATGACAAGCTGGGCGTCGCACCCGTAGGCTTGTGGCCGTCCGAGGGTTCGGTCTCGGATGAGGCCCTGGCTCTGGCTGCTCATGCCGGCTTCACCTGGGCCGCGAGCGACAACGGCGTGCTGGCGCGCACGTTGAACCGGAACGCCGGCGTTGACCTCACCTACCGCGCTTATCGCTGGAGCCAAGAGGGTCATGAGATGCGGATGATCTTTCGCGACCGCTATCTCAGCGATCTGATCGGCTTCGAATATTCCCGCATGAACGCCCACGATGCGGCCGGCCACTTCCTGGATCGTATTCGCCAAAACACCGGCGGGCGCGAGTGCCTGGTCCCGATCATCCTCGACGGCGAAAATGCCTGGGAGTGGTACCACGAGAATGGCCGCCCGTTCCTGCGTGAACTGTACCGCCGCATCGCGGAGGACCCCGGTCTCGAAGCCCTCACCGTCTCCGAAGCGCTCGCGAAATTTGACGCCGAACCTTTGCAGGGTATCTTCCCAGGGTCCTGGATTAACGCGAACTTCAATATTTGGATCGGGGCGGAGGAGGACAACCAGGCTTGGGAACTGCTACTGGCCGCGCGCCGTGCCTATGACGAAACGCCAGACGTCCCCGAAGCCGCCCGTAAACTGGCCTACGAAGAACTGCTGATCGCGGAAGGCAGCGATTGGAACTGGTGGTATGGCCCGGAGCACGGCTCCGACAACCGTCCTGAGTTCGATCAGCTTTACCGTGACCATCTGGTCAACGTCTACCGCGCGCTAGGACTGGTCCCGCCGGAAGCGCTCTCCCGCTCCATTCTTCACGGCGAGCAAGGCGGCGAGATTCACGAGACCCCGCAGAATCCGATTCGCGTCACGCTGGATGGCGAAGTCACGTCGTATTTCGAGTGGATTGGCGCGGGCCGCTACCGGCCGGACCCGCGTTCCGGCGCCATGCACGGCGGCGCTCCGCCCGTGTGGGAAATGTTTTACGGCTGCGACGGGCAGTCGGTTTCTCTGCGCTTGGATGGCGCGCATCCTGGCGTGCAAATCGCCGTGGAGTTCGAGACAGGCGCTGTTCCAGCGGAAATCGTAGTCGGACGCATCACCGAGTTACGTGTTCCGCTCGCGGGTCACCGTATGCGGGTCCACCTCTCGCGGAACGGATTACCTGGGGTTACCTTGCCAGCGCACGGCTGGATCGAAGTCGGAGAATGTATGGCTCTTTCGCGAGAGAAGCTAGCGCCGTTAGTTACCAGTTGAGTTGTTACCATTTGAAATGTGACGAAACGTGGAGCCCTGCTCGGGCTAGTCGCGGCAACGCTCGCCTGGGCGCAGCAGGGCGTCATCCAAGTGAACGTGGATGCGACCGATGCACCGCGAAGATTAATTCACGTGCAGCTGAGGATTCCGGCCACTCCAGGTCCGCTCACTCTCTTTTATCCACAGTGGATCCCCGGCGAACACGGGCCTACCGGCCCTATAGCCGATGTGGTCAATCTGAGGATGCGGGTCAAAGATGAAACCGTAGCCTGGCACCGCGACTCGATGAATCTCTACGCTTTCCACGTGACCGTCCCGCCGGGTAGTTCAACCCTGGATGTCGCTTTCGATTTCATTTCACCGGCGGACGCGGGCGGCTTTTCGTCCGGTTCATCCATGACCACGGAACTCGCGGTGCTGAGCTGGAATCAATACGTACTCTATCCTCAGGGCGCGCCGTCGGATCAATTGCGCTACCAGGCCAAGCTGCGTCTGCCGCATGACTGGCATTACGGAACTGCCCTGCCGGTAGTCAAGGAATCCGGCGATGAGGTTGAGTTCCAGCAGGTTTCGCTCACCACGCTTGTCGACTCACCGGTCTCAGCGGGCGCGCACTACAAGACCATCGAACTGGGCACGGTGGACGGCGCGGCCCACTACATCAATATTGCTGCGGATAGCGAGAGCGCACTGGCTATGCCGTCCGAGACCGTCAAGCAGTATCGAAAATTGATCGCGGAAGCGGGCGCTTTATTTGGCTCGCGGCATTATGGCAGCTACCATTTTTTGTTGACGCTCAGCGACCATGTGGCGAGTTTTGGACTGGAACATCATGAATCGAGTGACGACCGCTTGGGCGAGCACGCCATGACCGACCAGAACGTCCGGACATATTACGCCGAGTTGCTGCCGCACGAGTTCGTACATTCCTGGAACGGCAAGTATCGCCGGCCCATGGGACTCGCAACCAAAGGCTACAGCGAGCCCATGAAGGGCGATTTGTTGTGGATATATGAGGGACTCACCGAGTATTTGGGCTCCGTGCTGGCGGCGCGCAGCGGCCTGGAAACGCCGGATCTATTTCGCGACCGCCTCGCTCACGTAGCCGCGCACCTGGAATATGAACCGGGACGGAGGTGGCGCTCGCTGTCGGACACGTCAATTTCGGGACAGCTCCTATTCGGAGCCCGCGAGGATTATTCCGCACTGCGGCGCGGCTTGGATTTCTACGGCGAAGGCCAGCTACTGTGGCTAGAGGTGGACACGCTGATTCGCAAGCTGAGCCACGGTGCGAAGTCGATCGACGATTTCTGCCGCGCATTCTACGGCGGCCCCAATGTGCCGTCAGTGAATCCGTACGCCCTGGAAGACGCCGTCGCGGCGCTCAATCGCGTGCAGGCGTATGATTGGGCAGCGTTCTTCCAGCAGCGAGTGGAGACGGTGCGTACCAGCGCACCGCTCGCGGGTTTGGAAAGCGGCGGCTGGAAACTCGTCTACGATTCTGTTCGTTCGGACTACTGGCGAACGACCGAGGAGCAGGAGAAAACCGCGGACCTGATGTTCTCGCTCGGCGTGAGCGTGAAGAGCGACGGCGCGGTGACGGATGTCGTGATCGGTGGGCCCGCGCAAAAAGCGGGAATCGCACCTGGGGCGATGATCACATCGGTGAATGGGCGTCCATATTCCGCTGCGCTTCTCCGCGAGGCCATGCAAGGCGACGCAATCGAACTCGTGGTCAAGAATGGTGCTCACTCCAGCATCCACGCGATCGAATATCATGGCGGCGAAAGGTACTCGCATCTTGAGCGGCAGCCCGGGAAACCAGATCTGCTAACGGATATTGTGCGGCCGCGAGCGAAGTAAGTTACAAGCCCATGATGTGGTAACCCGCGTCCACGAAGAGCACGTCGCCGGTAACACCGCGGCCCAGATCGCTCGCCAAAAAGACCGCAAGATCCGCAACTTCCCCCGGAGTCACGTTGCGCCGCATGGGAG
>CAZDGT010000323.1:0-3986 GCA_964504905.1 uncultured Bordetella sp.
CAGTTCAACGATTTCGGACTCGTGGCGATCACGCGCAAGCGAGTGAAGCAATCGCTGGAGCGGACGCTCTGCGCCCCCTGCCCGCATTGCGAGGGCGCCGGCTACGTCAAGAGCCCGCAGACGGTTGCGCGCGGAGTCCAGATAGTCCACTGCCCGCTCCAGCCGACGGATCTCAGCGGACGCCGTCAATCCGTTTATGTCCAGCGCGTGTGCCAATTGCTCGAGGCGCGTGGACACAAAGTGTTCCTTTTCGAGGCGCTCCAGCAGCAGCCGTACCAGCTTCAGTTCCCGCGCCGGCGTCGACACCAGGACCACCACCCTGCGAACGCCGTCCCGCACGATCAATCCGAATATCAGTTCCGCAAGAACCACTGCGAGAAACGGCCGAAGGCTCCATACTTGCGTCAGGAACAAAATGAAAGTCACGACCGCCGCACACGCCAGTGCAAGCGCCACCCATCGCGCACCCGGAAAGAAGCGCACCGCGGGACGTTCGCCCCAGGCTTTCATGGCGTGATCGTCGATGGCTGTCCGAATATCTTCGCCCATCAGCGCAATGTCTTCGCGCAAGTCCAGGAGTCCACGCAATTCGGAAACTGCTGCCTGACGGGCTCTGACGGTCGCCGGATCGGCCGGCGCCAGCAACCATTCGGCGAGAATGCGCTCCCCCGTAGCAGTGCGCGAAGTCGAAAGCAACTCGAACGCGGACCCGGGGCCCAGCAGATCCAGATCGTCGGCGTACAAGTGTTTGGGATCGCGAAAGGCGTCGCCCTGGTGGCCCTTACCCACCCACTTGTTCTCTATCCGAGCCAGCGCGCGATCGTAGTATGCGGTCCCCCGCAGCGCCGCATCCCGGCGCTTGTCTACACCGTCGTGCAAGATCGCCAGCGCAATAAAAACCACCAGCGGAGCCAGCAGCCACCATGGCGAGAGGACTCCCGCGCCGATGGCCAGCCCCGCGATCGCGACCGCAGCCAAACCGGTCGCCAATCGGGCGTTTCCGAGTTGCCTTGAGCGCCGTTCACTCGCAGAGTGCTCTGTCCGCCACCAGGCGGACCGCGCGCGATATTCGTCTAAAGGCGATGAGTTGGGAGTGGACACTACGTCCCTTCAATTCTAGTCTGCCCAGCCTGCGCCATCGTTGTATGCTGGTTGTTCCTGCGCGCAGGAATCCGCCATGTTGCCGCGATTGCGAATGACCCTCGACTTCATCCCCTCGCCCTTAGAGGATAAGCCAGGCCTGGTGATTCGCGATCCGCTCCACTTCTCCGACGCCACTCTGATCGTCCCTCCGCCGCTGATCGAATGCCTGGAGTTTTTTGACGGCGAGCACAGCGCTCTCGATCTGCGCGCACAACTGGTGCGCGTTACGGGAGATCTTCAGGCCGGCGACATCGAAACCAATCTGCTCAACGCGCTCAGCAATGCCGGCTTTCTTGAGGATGATAATTTCGCGCAACGCCGGGCGGATGTCGAACGCGCTTTCGCCGAAGCGCCGCTTCGTGAGCCGGCACACGCCGGTTCCGGCTATCCCGATGAGCCGAGCGAACTGCACACCGTCTTCGCGGAATACTTGAATGGCGGGAATAAGAATGGTTCCGCATCGGGCCGCCTGCTGGCAATTGCCGCACCGCACGTCAGTCCATTCGGCGGCGTGGACGCGTACCGCGCCGCGTACTCCGCGCTGACTCCTGTTGAGGCCGATCGCACTTTCGTCATCCTGGGCACCTCGCACTATGGCAATCCCGACCGCCTGGGCCTCACCCGCAAGCCTTTCGTCACCCCTTACGGTGAAACTGTCACCGACACTCGGCTTGTGGATGAACTCGAGGGTGCGCTCGGCCCCGCCGCGCTCATGGAGGACTACTGCCACGCCATCGAGCACTCCATCGAGTTTCAGGTGGTGTTCCTCCAGCATCTTTACGGCCCGAACATCCGGATTCTGCCGATTCTGTGCGGTTCCTATCTACGCAGCATCTACGAAGGCGGTCTACCAGAGGATGACGACAACGTCCGCCGTATTCTGGGCACTCTGGGCGAGACCGCCGCTCGTGAAGACGGCAAGCTGCTATGGGTGCTGGGCGTGGATATGGCGCACATGGGCCAGCGGTACGGTGACCGCATGACCGCCACTGCCGGGCGCGGGGAAATGGCCGAAGTGGAACAACGTGATCGCGTCCGCATCCAGCGAATGGAATCCGGAGATGCGCGCGGTTTTTGGGATTTGGTGCAGCAGAACCGCGATGACTTGAAGTGGTGCGGCTCCGCTCCTATCTACACGTTCCTCAAAGCCGTGCCGCAAGCTCGCGGAGAGTTGCTCGGCTATCAGCAGTGGAATATCGACGAAGCCAGCGTCGTGAGTTTCGCCGGGATGCGTTTCCATTCCGCTTAGAAAGGCCTCCGCATACTACAATCACGAGTGAGTGCGCATAACAATCTCTAAGGAGAATTACCTGAAGGCCATCGCTGAAGCGGAAGGCGAGGGCGAAGTCGTCATTGCCGCCACGTTAGCCCGCTGGCTGCAAGTTTCTCCCCCGGCGGTGACCATGGCAATCCGCCGCCTTAAGCGCGATGGCTTGATCCGTGTCACGGCCGCCGGCGAGATCACGCTGGCGCGCGAGGGCCGCGAAATCGCCAATCGAGTGATGACCCGCCATCATCTGATCGAGCGCATGCTCACTGAGATTTTCGGCATGGAATGGTACAAAGTCCACGAAGAAGCAGAGCAGATGGAACACGCGGTATCCGCGGACTTTGAACACCGCCTGCGGGAGAAGCTAGGCGAGGAGGAATCCTGCCCGCACGGCAACCGCGTGGGTATGGATCGCCCGCGCGATCGCCGCGAACGTGGCTGGAAGCCTCTAGACGAAATCGCGGACGGCGGACCCGCACAGGTAACCAGCGTCTTTGAGCGCGACCGGCGGCTGCTCGAATATTTGGATGGCCTCGGCATCCGCCCCGGCGTGAAACTTCGCGTGTTGTCGCGCAATTATGACGACACACTGACACTGAAGGTCGGCGGAAAATCCGTGCAACTCGGCCGTCCGGCCGCGGCCAAGGTGTGGGTCACGCAACCGTAAGCGCTCTGAAGTATTCAACGGTTTCGCGCAAACCATCTTCCAATGCCACTTTGGGCTGCCATCCCAGCACACGCTTGGCTTTGGTGATATCCGGACGGCGCTTTTGCGGGTCATCCTGCGGCAACGGCTCGAAGACGATAGGCAACTCCACGCTCATCAGCCCGCGAATCCGCTCCGCGAATTCAAGAATGGTCAATTCCACCGGATTCCCTAGATTTACGGGATAGCGTTCATCGGACGACGCCAGCCGCACCAAGCCGTCTACCATATCCGACACATAACAGAAGCTGCGAGTCTGCGTGCCATCGCCGAAGATAGTGAGAGGCTGATCCTGCAACGCTTGGTCGAGGAACGCGGGCACCACACGGCCATCCTTCAGCGCCATACGCGGACCGTACGTATTGAAGATGCGCGCTATGTTTGTGCGCACACCGTAGTAGCGGTGGTACGCCATGGTCATTGCTTCCGCGTAGCGTTTGCTCTCGTCGTAACAGGAACGCGGTCCCACCGGGTTCACATGGCCCCAATACGTCTCCACCTGCGGATGCTCCAACGGGTCGCCGTAACATTCTGATGTCGAGGTTATTAGAAAACGCGCACCGTCGCGCCGCGCGATTTCCAGCATGTTGCGCGTCCCCGTCGACCCTGATTCCAGCGTCTCAATAGGATGCGCCAGATATTCCTTGGGACTCGCCAGCGAGGCCAGATGCCACACGTGATCGAAGCGCCCGGCGAGTTCCAGAGGCTGCGTCACGTCCTGTTCGGCGAAGCGAAATCGCGAGTGCTTGGCCAGGTGCGATAGATTGCGCCGCGTGCCGGTAATCAGATTGTCCAGGCCCAGAACGCTGTGGCCATCCGCCAGCAGCCGGTCGCATAAGTGCGAACCGATGAAGCCGGCGGCCCCCG
>CAZDGT010000324.1:0-11959 GCA_964504905.1 uncultured Bordetella sp.
GATTCTCAACGTAGAGGAAGCTCTCATCCTTCCCTTCAAGCTAGCATATTCGCGCCCGTATGATATACTCGACTCGCAAAAAGGAGGCTCCGGATGCGTTTGGTCTGCATGGTATTTTGCCTTGCCCTGGTGGCAATAGCGCAAAACACAGATCCCGAATACGTGATCCCCAAGGAGAACCCGCACACATCTCCAGCCGACGTGCAGAACGGCCAGCAGTTGTTCATGGGACAATGCGCGCGCTGCCATGGCCCTAAGGGTGAAGGTGGCAGAGGCGCGGTTCTGGCGCAGCCCCGCTTGCGGCGTGCTCCTGACGACGAGTCGCTTTTCCGCGTGATCCGCGATGGCATCAAGGGAACGGAAATGCCCGCCGGTTACGCGGTGGACACGCGCGAGACGTGGCAACTGGCGGCCTACATTCGTAGCCTGGGACGCATAGCGCCGGAGAATGTTCCTGGCGATCCGAAGCACGGCCAGGAGCTATACCGTACCAAGGGACGATGTGCCCAATGCCACACAATCGGCGGGCAAGGCGGAAGCCTGGGACCCGAGCTCACGGAGATAGGCTCCCGCCGTAGCGCGGCTCATTTGCGTGCAGCCGTTCTCAATCCGGAATCTACGCTGCCGGAGGGCTTTCTGCAGGTGCGACTGGCAACCAAGGAAGGCCGCCGGGTCACGGGTGTGCGGCTCAACGAAGACACTTTTACGCTGCAGGTGATGGATTTGAATGGAGGAATTCACTCCTTCGCCAAAGATGATTTGAAGGAGCTGCAAAGGGACGCCGGCAAGTCTCCGATGCCAAGTTTCCGGGGAACGTTTTCAGCTTCTGAAGTGGATGATGTGGTCGCCTATCTGGTTTCGCTGCGAGGTAATCAATGAGACGAATCGTTTGTTTGATGGCCGCCGTTCTGCCCCTTACCGCGCAGGTTTCATTTGACCGCCTGCGGCAGTCGGACGCCGAGCCTGGCAGCTGGCTGACTTATTCCGGCAACTATAGCGCGCATCGCTACTCGCGATTGAATCAGATCACGGCGACCAATATCCGCCATCTGCGGCCCGCCTGGGTGTATCAGGTCCAGACCACCGAGCGCGTGGAGACATCGCCGTTGGTCGCCGACGGCATCATGTACGTGAGCGAGCCTGGCGGCAGCGTGACAGCGCTCGATGTCCTTACCGGGCGGCCGCTGTGGAAGTATACGCGTACGTTGCTCAAAGGTACCCGCGGCTGTTGCGGCCCGGTGAACCGCGGCGTGGCGATTCTCAACGACATGATCTACGTCGGCACCTACGATGCGCATCTCGTTGCCTTGGACATGAAGTCCGGAATCGTCCGCTGGGACTCCGAAGTGGCGGACCCGAAATTGGGGCATTCGATCACAGGGGCGCCGCTGGCGCTCAAGGACAAAATTGTCGTGGGAATGGCGGGTGGCGAGTACGGCGTGCGCGGGTTCATCGACGCGTATGACGCTAAGACCGGTAAGCGGGCCTGGCGCTTCTGGACCGTGCCGGCGGCCGGCGAGCCTGGCAGCGAAACGTGGGCGGGTGACACCGCCAAGACTGGCGCCGCGACCACCTGGGTAACAGGCTCATACGATCCCGACCAGAACACCGTATTCTGGGGCACTGGCAATCCTGGCCCAGATTGGAATGGCGACGCGCGCGCCGGCGACAATCTTTACTCAGATTCAGTAGTTGCGCTCGATGGCGACACTGGCAAACTCAAGTGGTATTTTCAATTCACGCCGCACGATCTGCACGATTGGGATGCCACAGAGATCCCCGTGTTGGCAGATGCGACGGTGCGCGGCCAAAAACACAAGGTGGTTCTCTTTGGCAATCGCAACGCCTTCTATTATGTTCTGGACCGCACAAGCGGCAAGTTTCTGACCGGTCACCAATTCGCCAGGCAAAGCTGGGCTAAAGGACTGGACGACTCGGGCAAACCGATCGTGCTTCCAAACTCGTCGCCGACCACAGAGGGAGCGAAAATATATCCCGACTTGAGCGGCGGGACAAACTGGTTCAGCCCCTCCTATAGCCCTCAGGCGAATCTGTTCTTCGTCGCGACGCGGGATGCGGGTGGCATCTACTTGAAGGGCAACGCGGAGTATAAGCCGGGTGCGCAATTCAACGGCGGCGGGCAAAGCCCCATCGTCGGCGAGGAACCGCTGGGTTTCATCCGCGCGCTGAATCCGGACACCGGCGAGTTGAAGTGGGAGTTCAAGCTACGCTCCGAGGCGCAGGCGGGAGTGCTCTCCACCGCAGGCAATCTGGTGTTTGCCGGCACCAATGAAGGCGACTTCTTCGCGCTCGACGCCCCCACGGGTCGCGCGCTCTGGCACTTCCAGACGGGCGCCTCGATCAACGCAAACCCCATCAGTTATCTGAGCGGAAACAAACAGCAGATCGCCATTGCATCCGGCAATTCGATCTTTGCGTTCGCGCTGGAAGAGTAGGTTCAGTCCGCTCTCAACGCCATCTTGACCCGTTCCGGCGTGAACGGAGCCCGCCGTAACCGCACTCCCGTAGCGTCGTAAATCGCGTTCGCCAAAGCGCCGGGCACCGTCACAGCCGCGGCTTCACCCGCGCCATAGAGCGGCAGCTCGGGATGATCAATCAACGCCACCTCAATCGCCGGGACTTCCGGGAACCGCAGAATCGGATAGCTCGCCCAATCCACGCTGGTGACGCGCGCTTGATCGAACTTCACCTCTTCATGGATGGTCCGGCTGAGCGTTTGCACGATCAGCCCCTCCACCTGATTCCGCAGGGCGTTGGGATTCACGATCAGTCCGCAATCATGCGCGCAAGCCACGCGCCGCACCAGGATCTGGCCCGTCGAACGATCGACAGCTACTTCCATCGCCATGGCAACGTAATTCTCCGCCTGCTTGTAACGGGCGTACGCGAAGCCGCGGCCCACCTGCAGATTTCCAGCCGCTTGCGGGCTGCGGATGGTTTTGGGTTGCCAGCCGAACACGTCGGCGGTACGCCGGATCACCGCAATCGCTCGGGGATCCGTGAGTCCTCGCAAGCGATATTCAATGGGGTCAACGCCCGCCGCGACGGCTAACTCATCGGTAAACGCCTCTACGGCGAAAACGTTGGCGATCTTCCCCGGCGCCCGCAAATTCGAAGGCCGCAGGGGCGTGTCTTTGAGGTAGTGCGCCGTCACGCTCACGTTTGCAGGCGCATACGGCGTGTCGGCGTTCTGCGTCATCAGACCCGCGCCTTGTCCATGATCCTGCGCCATACCCGCGGCGTCGACGCTGAGCAGCGGCCTGCCGCCGGGCTTGTTCATGGGCACCCACATCTCGGCTTCCCACGCGGCGATATTGCCCTGGGCGTCCAGGCCCGCGCGCATGTCGAGCAACTGCTGGGGCCCTTTGGGATCCCATCCGTGCTCGTCCTGGCGCATCCACTGTACTCGAACCGGACTGCCGACAGCTTTGGACAACAGCACGGCGTCCGCCGCCACATCGTCGTTTCCATTGCCGCCGTAACACCCTGCTCCGTCCATATAGATAACGCGCACTTTGCCGGCGGGCATCCCGAAGACCTTGGCAAGAGTGCCGCGCATGGCGTGCGACGCCTGGACTGACGACCACACCGTGACGCCACCGTCGTGAACGTCGGCTACTGCACAGGATGGACCTAAAGACGCATGGCTTTGGTTCGGCCAATAGTAGGTAGCGGCGAGTTTCTTCGCCGCCCCGGCCATCGCCGTCTCGGAGTTGCCCCTGCGGATCACGGAATCGTCACGATCAATGGCGCCTTGGCGGACATGAGCATCCAGGTTTTCGCTACCCGGCAAGGCCGCTCCCGCGCCCCACGTTGCCTTCAGTTCCCGGGCGGCGCGCACCGCAGCCCACTCGTCTTTCGCAACCACACCTAGGAAATTTTCGATACGCACGACATGCACGTCGGGAATCGTACGGATCGACCCTTCATCGACGGCCAGCAGCTTCGCGCCGGCCGCCGGTGGATGAATCACACGCCCGTGCAGCATGCCCGGCATCGTGAAATCCTGCACATAGGGATGCCGGCCGGTCACCTTGAGCGGAACTTCCGGACGCAGCACGGGCTGGCCCACTACCTTATACGTCTTGGGATCTTTCAGAGGAGCCTTTGGGTCCACCTTCAGGTTGAAGCGCTTTCCGCTTGCCAGATCCGCGGGAGTCATCTTGCTCAGTGCTTCGCGCGCGGTGGCCGCCGCTTGGCGGACTTCCACGCCACCCCGCGTGAGTCCCGTGCTGCCGCCCGTGCCGCCCTGGTCGGGAGTCAGACCAGTGTCGCCTTCCACCAGTGAAACCCGCTCTACCGGCAGCCCCAATTCTTCCGCCGCCATCTGGCGGATGGCGATGCGCAGGCCCGTGCCTAGATCTACTTTGCCGGTGTAGACGGTAACCGACCCATCGGCATGCACGATAAGAAAGCTGTCAACTTCGGTTGGATCGAGCGGCTTACCGAGCGTGGCGTCCGCGCCGACGGCGGTCTGCGCCTGAACGTTCGTCCCAAAGGCGAAGCTTACTACCAGTGCTCCACTGGTCTTCAAAAGATCGCGTCGAGAGTAGGTTGATGTCGCCATATCCACCTCCCTAGACCGCCGCGCCGGACGCACGCATCACCGCGCGCACAATCCGCGTGTGTGTTCCGCAGCGGCACAGATTGCCAGCCAGGCTTTGCTTCACCTGTTCCACCGTCGGCTTCGGATTCTGTGCCAGCAGGGATTTCGCCGCCATCACCATGCCATTCGTGCAATAGCCACACTGCGAGGCCTGCTCGGCAATAAATGCGGCCTGCAGTGCATCGGGTTTCTCCGGAGTTCCCAGCCCTTCAATTGTGGTGATGCTTTTGCCCGCTGCCTGCCGAATCGGCGTGACGCAGGAACGCGCAGCTTTGCCATCGATCAGGACGGTGCAAGCGCCGCATTGCCCGAGCCCGCACCCGAATTTCGGCCCGTGCAGCCCGGACTCATTCCTCAACAAGTAAAGGAGGGGCTGGCCCGGATCCCACGATTCGACCGACGCCGCACGCCCATTGAGTTGGAATTTGTAAGTTGCCACGCAGGGCCTCCGTTAGCCAGCTAGGTTGGCTTTGGCGATCCACTTCGACCAATAGAAAGTCATTGGTGTCTTACCGGTATTGGTAATGCCATGCAGGGTATTTCCGGCGCAATACATGATGGCGCCCGGACCCACCTGGGTGACCTTGCCATCGCACTCGATTTCGCCCGTGCCATCGCTGACGATCAGGAACTCTTCTTCGGGATGGCGATGGGGCGGATGCGGGCTCGCGCCGGGATCGAGAATTGCCATACCGGCACAGATGCCATCCAATTGATCGGTGGGGCCGTTGTAATGCGTGAAGACCTTGCTGCCCGGCATGGCCAAAGTTTCCACATTCGTCAGATCCAATACGCCATCGCGCAGTCTCGCTGCGCTGGTGGCAACCGTCACAGCGTTATTGGTTTCCGGCATACTGCGAAGAGGGCGCGGCGGGGACCTCCCCGCGCACCCCAATTCACTAGCCCACGATCTGCGGGATCAACTCTCCGGCGACGTCGGTCAACCGCATGTTGCGGCCGTTATAGAAGAAGGTTAGCCGTTTGTGGTCCATACCGATCAGGTGCAACATGGTCGCATGCAAATCGTGAGCGGAGACAATCTGCTGCTCGGCCTTCCAGCCGAATTCGTCTGACGCGCCGATGGTCTGGCCGCCTTTGATCTTGGCCCCCGCCATCCAAACCGTCATGGCTCCCGGGTTGTGATCGCGTCCGACGCCCTTTTGCGAAAGCGGCATGCGGCCAAACTCCGAGTGCCAGGTCACCAGCGTTTCGTCCAGCAGCCCGCGGCGCTTCAAATCTATGATCAGGCCGGCGATCGGCTTGTCTACTTCCGCTGCGTGCTGGCCATGATTTTGCACGATGTTGCTGTGCGCATCCCAGGTGTCTATATTCTGATTCACCACAGCTCCGTTCCAGAGCTGCACGACACGCACACCGCGCTCGATAAGCCGCCGGGCCATTAGACACTGCCGTCCGAACGGCTCGCTGATCTTTTCATTCAGCCCGTAAAGGCGCTTGGTTTCGTCGCTCTCGGAGTCAATGTCGACAGCGTCGGGAGCGCAATCCTGCATGCGAAAGCCCAGTTCGTAAGAATTGATACGCGCCGTCAGTTCGCTGATGCCAGGGTGCTTTTCGACATAGTTCTGATTCATGCGGGCCAATTGATCCAGCTCGGCGCGCTGCTGCTCCAGATCCAGAGACGCTGACGGTGGATGCAGGTCTAGAATCGCATCGCCCGCCGCGCGGAACATGGTTCCCTGGTAGGCTGCCGGAAGGAAGCCCGAGCTCCACTGAGAAGCGCCTGTGAAGGGGCCGCCGCGGGGGTCCTGAATGACAACGAAGGCCGGGAGGCTTTGGTTCTCACTGCCCAGGCCATAGCTGATCCAGGAGCCGGCGCTGGGGAACCCGGCGATGATCGACCCCGTGTTCCATTCGTAGCTGGAAAGCGTGTGATCCACCGACCGGCCCTGCGCGGAGTGAATAAAAGCCAACTCGTCGACGATGCCGCCGACGTTTGGAAACAGGTCGGAAACCCACTTGCCGGATTGACCGTATTGCTTGAATTCGTACGGGCTCTTCATCAGGGGGCCCGGATAGCCTTGGCGCACAGTGGCGCCGTCCAGAGGCTTGCCATGATACTTCGTGAGCATCGGCTTGTAGTCGAAGGTATCAACCTGGCTGACGCCGCCGCACATGAACAGCGAGATCACAGATTTGGCACGCGCCGGGAAATGCGAAGGCTTGGGCAGGAAGGGTGATTCGGTGACACCCGCCGAGCCAACGCAAGACTTCTGCCCGCCCGTTGCCGCCGGAGGGGGAGCGCCCAGCAGGCGATCCTGACCGAGCAGATAAGCCAGAGCTAGACCACCAATACCCTCGCCGGTCCGATACAACAGGTCACGACGGGAAACAAAACGCTGATTGTTTTTTCCATTGCATTCTGGTTTATTCATGGTCGGCTCCTAGTTGATATACACGAACTCATTGGAGTTCAGCACTACGTGGGCGAACTCGGCCAACGGGGTTAGCCAGAGCTTAACGGTTTCATCGCGCTGACTGGTTTTCCCGGCAGCCTCACGGCTCTTCAGGAATTCCAGGCCCTGCTGCAATTCTTTAGCAGTAGCTTCCCGGCTATAGGCGATTCGGTAAAGTTGCTTAACCTGGGCCGCAGCATCGCTTCCAGCTTCCTTTTGAACGCGGCCGGCGAGATCCTGCGACTGGACCAGGAAGGTCTCGTTATTGAACAAAGTTAACGCCTGGGTTGCAACGGTCGTCACGTCGCGGCGCTCGCAACTCAGGCTCGCGTTGGGCTGATCGAAAACATCAAACATGGGGTACTTCAAGTTGCGCTTGATGTTGGCGTAAACACTGCGCCTCCAAGTGGAAGGATCGTCCTTGGTCACGAGCCACGTACCTCGGATGGACGCGCCGCTCACAACGTTCTGCGGAACCGGCGGATAGAAGGCCGGACCGCCCATTTGCGGATTGAGATCGCCGCTGGCGGAGAGAATCGCGTCACGAATGATTTCCGCCTCCAGGCGCTTCACAGGGAACCTCCACATAAACTGGTCGGTGGGATCCTTAGCCAGGCTCGCCGAATCGTAAAACGCGGAAGCCATTTTGTAGGTTTCCGAGTTCATGATCTCCCGCTGCATCTGTTTGACGCTCCAGCCCTGCTTTACAAATTCCGTAGCCAGCCAATCCAGCAATTCCGGATTCGACGGCTGCGTGCCCATCTTTCCAAAATTATTCGGAGTGCTGACGATGCCCTGTCCGAAGTGCTGATACCAGAGCCGGTTGACCATCACGCGCGCGGTCAGCGGATTGTCCGGGGAAGCGATGAACTTCGCAAACGCCAGACGGCGTCCGCTGGTAGGATACATGGAATTCTGCGGAGGAGTGATGTTCGCAGGTCCCTTTGACAGGACCGTGAGGAATCCCGGCTCGACTACCGGGGCCTTCATTTCATCGGCAAACGCACCCAGTCCGGTGGCAGCGAAATAGATCGGTGGCGGCTCATAATGTTCACCGGGTGCAGGGAAAAGTTTGCCCTTAAAGCCGTAGTCTTCGTAATTGATTCCGCCCGCGGTTCCCGGTTGGAAAGGCGCGTGAGGCGTAAAGCGGAAATCTCCGTCACGCATCCCCATCGCGATGGGCGGGCGTTCCGGAATTTGTTTCTTCAGAGCGGCTACCTGGTCTTCCAGGGGCTTGCGCTTCAGCTCGTCGGCATCGCTCAGCTTAATCTTGGCGGGCATATAACCGGCGGCATCGTCGTCCGCCAAGCGAACCGTTGATACCTGCGCCACCAGCAGTTTTTGCCCTGCGGTGCGCTTGTCTTCAGGAGTCGCGAAAGCGTCTTGAATGTCCTGCGGGAATTTCAGCAAGGTCTTCTTGAACATCTCTTTCTTGTACGGTTCCTCGATGACACCGATCTGCTTGTTCAAGTCCTTGATCTTGGCATTCAGATCGTTCGCGGTCTTCTCGTATTTGCTCCACTCCTCGGCAGGCACGAGAGGATGGTCGTATTCCACTGCGCTATTGAAGATAGCCAGGGTCTTGTAATAATCCCGGCGAGTGATGGGATCGAACTTATGGTCGTGGCAGCGGGCGCAGTTGATGGTCAAGGCCTGGAAACCCTGCATCGCCGTGCGCGCCATGTCATCCATGTAGTCGAACCGGTAGTTGGGATTTTCCAGATCGCGATCGAAAACCCTGGGTCCAAGGCGGACGAAACCGGTCGCCGTCACGCTATCGAAGGTTGGCTTCTCGATTTCGTCGCCGGCGAGCTGCTCGATTACGAACTGATTGTAAGGCTTGTCCTCATTGAACGCCTTGATCACGTAGTCGCGATAGCGCCAAGCATCCTTGTAATCGTAGTCGTATTCGTAACCGGTGCCGTCCGCGTAACGCGCGACATCCAGCCATAGCCGGGCCCAGCGTTCGCCATAGTGCTGCGAAGCGAGAAGCTTGTCCACCAGCTTCGAGTACGCATCCGGCGAGTTGTCTTTCACGAACGCATCGACTTCGGCCGGCGGTGGCAGCAAGCCTACTAGATCCAGATACACCCGGCGGATCAGGGTGTTCTTATCCGCGACCGGTGCGGCGGCAAGTCCTTTTTCCATCTGCTTCGCCCTTACCAGCGCGTCAATCGGATTCTTGCTCCAGCGAGCATCGGCTACTTGCGGAACGGTGGGCCGAACCGGCTGCTTGAAGGCCCACCACTGGCGGTCGGCATCGGTAACTTTTCTTTCCTGGTAGTTTCCATAGACAAGGAGGGACGGATCGGCCGTCGTGCTGGCAGAAGTTGGCGCCGCTTTAGGAGCATCCGTCATCGGCGCGCCCGCGTCGATCCACTCTTTCACTGCCGCGATTTCTTCAGGACTCAAAGGAGGAAGCGGGGCCATCGGCATTGCAGGCTTCATCTGCCCGCTAATGCGCTTGTAGAGGAGGCTTTCCGCAGCGTTCCCAGGGACAATAGCGGGACCATGATCGCCGCCCTTGAGGATGGAGTCGCGTGTGGCCATACTCAAGTGCGACATCTGCGCCGTCTCGCCGTGGCACTGTTGGCACTTGGCTAAGACAGCGGTCGCATTCGGAGCCTGTTTCTGCCCTAATACGGCCGATCCGGGCATCAACAGGGATAGCATCGCCACCGCCCAAACGGACAGTGCAGCAATCAAGCTTCGGCTTCTACGTGGGGACCTCACGCTCATTACATCCTCCTCGATCAACGGCGGGCACCGGCAAAGGGACCGCCTTGCGCTCTATATTATGTACGGCCTTAGAATACACCCGCGGCGCGCCGGACACAAGCCGGGGTCCTTCCCCGGAAGCCGCCAAGTCAACATCTACTTTGTCAGCCAAGCAACGCCGCGATCTGCATCGGTGTTTTTGGTAATCTAACATACGTTTACCGAACATGGAGAAACCCTGAATGGCACCCTCATACTGGCTGCAATCCGTGAGCCTCTTGCTATTGCTGGCACCGGCGTTTGGTTGGGCGCAGCCGGTTGCCAATCCCTTCGCGGGAAACGCCCAGGCCGTGGAAGATGGCCGGAAGTTGTTCAGCATTTCTTGCGCCCCTTGTCACGGCCGGGACGGCACCGGTGGCCAGGGACAGGCCGAAGGAATGCGGCCGCCCGACTTGACGCGAGGAGTCTTCCGGGCCGGCAGGCGTGATGAAGACCTGTTCCGTGTCATTTCGCAAGGTGTTAGAGGAACAGAGATGGCGTCGTTTTCTTCACTGGGAAACGAACAGATTTGGCGCCTGATCACGTTTATTCGGTCACTATCGGTCGTTGCGCCTCCAGTTAGAGGAGACGCCGCCGCGGGCGAAGCGCTCTTCTGGGGCAAGGGCGACTGCGGCCGATGCCACCAGATAGGAACGCGCGGCACAAGGCTCGGGCCGGACTTGAGTCGCGGCGGCCGCCGCAGCACAGAGCAGAGCCTGCGCAAGTCCATCGTGGATCCTAACGATGACATTACGCCGGGATTCGCGATCATTACGGTGGTGACTCGAGACAATAAGAAGATCTCCGGGCTCGAACGGTGGCTCGACAACTTCTCGACGCGCCTGGTGGATGAGTCGGGCAACGAGCGCACGTACTTGCGTGACGAAGTGACTTCGGTGCAGCGCGAAATGCGTTCGACCATGCCGGACTACAGCAAAGTCTTTAGTGCGGCGGAACTCGACAATCTAGTGGCATACATCATGAAAATGCGAAGCGAGGCGAATTCTCAATGAGAAAGATTGGTTGTGTTCTACTCCTGGGGGCGCTCGCTGCAAGCGCGCAGGTGACGTCGGAGACTTTAGTGAAGGCACAGCAGGATCCCAACTCCTGGCTCTCCTACGGCAAGAACTATTTCGGCTGGCGCTACAGTCCGCTCACCCAAATCACAAATGCCAATGTGGCGCAGCTTGCCCCAGCGTGGATTCTTCCCACCGGCGTGCCTGGCAACAACGAGACGACGCCGCTCGTCATGGGTGACATGATGTATATCACCGGCCCGTCAAACAATGCTTGGGCCATCGACTTGGTGACGGGCAAAAAAGTTTGGAGTTATTCCGAATACGTTCCATCGGGCCTTGGGCTGTGTTGCGGCACGGTCAACCGAGGGTTTGCCATGCTTGGCGACCGTCTGTTCAAGGTCAACATACAATCGACCCTGGTGGCGCTCGAAGCCAAGAGCGGCAAGGTTCTGTGGAACACCACCATCGACGATTACAAGAAGGGTTATTCGAACACCGCTGCACCTCTGGTGGTCAAGGACATGATTGTGGTCGGTACCGCCGGCGCCGAGTGGGGGATCCGCGGCTACATTGACGCCTACGACGCTGCGACTGGCAAGCGGCGCTGGAGGTTCTATACCGTTCCAACCGCGGGCGAACCGGGAATCGAAAGCTGGGGCGGCAATTCCTATAAGACCGGCGGCGGGTCAACCTGGATCACGGGAACTTACGATCCAGAGTTGAACCTTATCTACTGGGGCATCGGCAACCCGGGCCCGGATATGGACGGCTCTGTCCGGCCTGGCGACAATCTTTATACTTGCGCCATTGTCGCGATTGACGCCGACACCGGAAAGCTGAAGTGGTACTTCCAGATGACTCCTCACGACGTTCACGATTGGGACGCCGTGGCCGACCCGGTGTTAGTAGAAGCCATGGTCGCGGGTAAGAAAGTCAAAGCAGTCGCACAGGCGAACCGCAACGGATTTTACTATCTGATGGATCGCGCCACTGGGAAGTTCATCACTGCGAAAGCCTATACCAAAGTGAACTGGGCGGACGGAATCGGCTCCGATGGCCGCCCGATCCTGATCGCCAACCGGGAGCCGACGCCAGAAGGAAATATGGTGTGCCCGGGACTCGGCGGCGGCCACAATTGGTCA
>CAZDGT010000325.1:0-1889 GCA_964504905.1 uncultured Bordetella sp.
CCTTCCGAACCAATTGTGCGAGCAGCGATAGCCGCTCGATATCGGTGGCGTCATACTGGCGGCCCCGTGCGGAGCGCTCTGGCACTACTGCACGGTAGCGCCGTTCCCAGGAACGGAGCGTGTCTAGACTGAGGCCAGTGATTTTTGCAACGGCACGAATCGGATACTGGTTAGGCATCGCTACCGTAAGTATGCCATGTATTTGTCCTGGACAAAGAGTTGACAAGATAGGTCGATTTCGCTACATCTATAAGGTGGTAGTGTCAAAGCCACCGCCATCTTTGGTTTGGTTTCGCCTGGATTTGCGGCTCCGTGACAATTCCGCGCTAGCCGCCGCAATCGACCGAGGTGGGCCCGTGATCCCGGTGTTCATCTGGGCGCCGGAGGAGGACGGCCGCTGGCAACCGGGAGCGGCCGCGCGCTGGTGGCTGCATCAGTCACTGGTGGAGTTGTCCCGCGATTTGGCCGCCGCGGGTTCGCGGCTGGTGATCTTGCGGGGCGACAGCCTCCGCGTGCTCCGCAAGCTGGCGAAGCACACACAGGCAGAGGCTGTCTACTGGAATCGCCGATCCGAGCCGGCGGCGTTCGCGCGGGATGCAGCCATTGGCTCCGCCCTTCGGAAACTGGGTCTTGTTGCCGAAAGCTTCAACGCCGGTCTGTTGTTTGAACCGGATCAGGTGCGCACGCGCGACGGCCGACCGTTCCGCGTCTTCACGCCGTTTTGGAGAGCGTGCCTGGCTCAGCCGCGTCCTGCTGAGCCCGCTTCTGCACCGCGGCGCATGCCCTCGCCATCTCGGTGGCCGGCGGGCCTCGCGCTACCGAAACTGCAACTGCAGCCGCGACGGAATTGGGCGTCAGGGCTTCGCGACACCTGGCATCCCGGATCTCGCGGCGCGCGGCTTGAGCTGGATCGCTTTCTCGATGAAGGTCTTGCGGAGTATCCCCGGGAACGTGACCGCCCCGATCACGTCGGCACCTCGCGTTTGTCGCCGCACCTCCATTGGGGCGAAATCAGCCCGCGCTGTGTCTGGCATGCGATCGCGGATCGGATCGAGCAGGCGGACGACCGCCCTTTTCGCGCTGCCGGCGAGGCATACCAGCGCCAATTGATCTGGCGCGAGTTCGCACACCACCTGCTGCAACATTTTCCGCATACCGTCGATGAGCCGCTCCGCGAAGATTTCGCGTGCTTCCCATGGAGAAACAACAGCAGTCTGCTCAAGGCCTGGCAGCGAGGACGAACCGGTTATCCGCTCGTCGATGCCGGAATGCGCGAGCTATGGGCCACCGGCTGGATGCACAACCGCGTGCGAATGATTGTGGCTTCGTTCCTCGTCAAGCACCTGCTCATGCCTTGACAGGCGGGTGCCCGTTGGTTCTGGGATACGCTGGTCGATGCCGATCTGGCCAACAATACGCTCGGCTGGCAGTGGACCGCCGGTTGTGGTGCGGACGCTGCGCCGTTCTTCCGGATCTTCAACCCGACCAGTCAGGCGCAGAAGTTCGACCCCGAAGGCGATTACATTCGCCGCTGGATCCCCGAACTATCGGGTCTGCCCGCGCGTTGGATACACAGTCCATTCGACGCGCCGCACGCCGTGCTTGCCGACGCAGGAGTGGTGTTCGGCCGGACATACCCGCGTCCGATCGTCACTCATGCCGCCGCTCGTCATCGCGCGCTCGCGGCCTTCGCCCGTCTCAAGAAGACAGGTCGCTGAACGATGTGCATCTGCGATCTCAGATCTGAGATTTCAAATCCGCAAGATGGGTTCTGGCGCGAGACTGTGAGCAGGGGGCGGTGATCCAGACGAAGCCAATGGCTGCTTGCCTGGTCTTGTGCGGAATCGGCTCCACTACAGCTTGTGCTTTCGCATGCGCGCCCGCAATGA
>CAZDGT010000326.1:0-7047 GCA_964504905.1 uncultured Bordetella sp.
TTCATGCGCACGCGAGGTTTTCGCGCGTCGCTTTGCGGACGTGGAGTCAGCGTTGGGATTGGCACGACCTTCGGGCCTTGCGACGGGTCCCGGAACAGCCAGGGCTGATAGCCTGCCGCGGACGACGAGTACGCCGCCGGCGGGGCTGATTCCACGGGCTGGGGACGGCCGCCTTGCAGCGTCTCCAGCGCCGGAGCCGTGGCTCCTGTCAAGGGATAGGTGTCGAGAGCAGGCCGAAGCCCGGGCCCATGCGTGCGCCGTCCACAGCGAACGCAACGCCGTTCGTCTTCTTCGTTCCAGGCTTGGCAATGAACACACTGCATAACAGTCCTTTTTTCAGCGGCGCTGATTCTCGCGGCTGCTACAATAGGCTTTCCTACGGTGCCTTTTGAGCCCTGCTTTCCAGCCGCTGCGTACTAGTACATTAGTCTTTGGTACCATACTTCAATACATTTGTCACGTATTTTGTTTGATAGTTTGCCTTCCCCTCTTGCAGTTAGAGGCACAAGTTTACCGTCCTGCTTTACCTGCTCCCCCTCCCCAGGATTCCGCCAGTCCCAATCCCGATCAAAAAGTCCGCCCTGCGCGTCCCGGCGCACCCGACGCTGAGCACATCCATATTGAGTCGGTCACCCAGGAAGCCGAGGGGGCCTTGCGCCACCTTCGAGGCAGCGTCCGTCTGGAGACCTCCGACATGCTGCTGCGCGCGGACGAACTGGATTACAACACGGATACCGGAGATGCCGAAGCCCGCGGACATGTGCACTTCGAGCACTTCGTGCGCGGTGAGAAACTGGATTGCGACCGTGCGGAATATAACGTCAATACGGAGACCGGAAAGTTCTACGATGTTAGCGGATCTGCCAATGCCAGGATTCAGGCTCGACAGGGCCTCTTGGTCACCCAAAACCCCTTTTATTTTCAGGGAAAATGGGCGGAACGTCTCAAGGATCACTATATCCTCCACAATGGATTCCTGACTGATTGCGTGCTGCCTGATGCCTGGTGGCGCATGAAGGGCCCGTCGTTCGAGTTAGTTCCAGGCGAGCACGCCATCGCGCGTAACTCATGGTTTTATTTGAAGGGCATGCCTTTGATCTACTTTCCTTATTTCTATAAGTCCCTTAAAAAAGAACCTCGTCGAAGTGGATTCCTGATCCCTAACATTGGAAATAGCTCTATCCGAGGGCGTGTCATAGGAGGAGGCTACTACTGGGCTATCAATCGCAGTTACGATCTCTCCTATCGAGCCCAATATTTTTCCTTGGCGGGCCTGGCTCATCACGTCGAATTCCGCGGAGACCCCACGCAAAAAACTACCTTCGACGCTCTGGTCAACGGCATTAACGATCAACGCGATCTGACGCCCTCCGCCAGCGGGACGCTCCTGCTGGCGCACGCCGCCTCAGACCTGGGGCGGGGATGGCTGGCGCGCGGGGAACTGGACTATATCACCTCGTTCGCCTTCCGCCAACAGTTCACGCAATCATTTAACGAAGCGGTATTTTCCCAAACACATTCCGTGGGTTACCTGACAAAGCACTGGTCCGACTTTGGAATCAATATAGTGGCCCAGCGCAATGTCAACTTCCAGAGCACGACACCCCATGACGACATCTCTATTCGAAAGCTCCCCGGAGTCGAGTTCAATCAGCGCGAACGCCAATTCGACCTCAAAGGCTGGCCCTTCTGGATCTCATTCGATTCCAGCGCCGGCCTGCTGCGCCGAAGCCAGAACCTATTCCAGACCCGCCAATTTGTCGACCGGCTGGACTTCGCCCCCCGCATCACCACCGCTCTCCGTCTGGCGGGAATTCAGATCATTCCCAGCTTTGGCATTCGCGAAACCTCCTATGGATCAAGTGTCGCCGGCGTCGACATTTTCTCCGGTAAAGATATATTGCGGAAATAGCGAGACGCCTCCGTCGACATCCTGCTGCCTTCACTGCAACGGGTTTTTCATGCGCCCGCCTGGATGGGGGATAAAGTGAAGCATGTGATCGAGCCGCGAATCACCTACAAATATGCGGGCGGAATCGACAATTTTGCCCAGATCATTCGCTTCGACGAAACCGACTTGCTGACCAACACAAATCAGGTGCAGTTTTCCCTGAACAATCGCCTTCTCGCCAAAGACAAGAACGGCGTGGTTACCGACTTTGTCAACTGGCAGATCTTGTATGACCGCTATTTCGACCCGACCTTCGGCGGAGCGATTGTTCCTGGCCAGCGCAACGTAACCCAGAGTTCGCTCGACCTGACCGGCTATGGATTCCTGGATGGCACGCGCCGGTCGTCTCCAGTGGTCAGTGCGCTGCGCGTTCAATCCCGTGTAGGCCTGGAGTGGCGCGCCGATTACGACCAGCTCAGCCATCGCTTCGGAAACAGCAGCCTGTCCCTGGATGGGCGTATTAAGGAATATCACGTCTCGGTGGGCCATTCCCATATCAAGACCGATCCCGTTCTGGCTCCCAGCGCCAACCAGTTCAGAGGAATTATTTCCTACGGCTCAGACAGTCGCCGCGGTTTCAGTTATGGTTTTGCTGCTTACTACGACTACATTAAGGGCGTGATGCAGTATTCGCAGACCCAGGTGACCTACAACACCGATTGCTGCGGCTTTAGTGTGCAGTACCGTCGCTTCAACCTCGGCACCCGCAACGAAAGCCAATTCCGGGTTTCGTTCGCACTATCTAACATTGGAACCTTTGGAACCCTCAAGCGCCAGGAAAAAATATTTTAGAAATCGCAACCGGTGAGAAGATTGCGTTAGTGTATACCCATGAACATCCTACTCGCGATTGACGCGTCTTCCGCCAGTCAGGCCGCCATCGCGGAAGTTGTGGCGCGCCCGTGGCCCTCGGGATCGCGCGTCGAAGTTCTGACTGCGGTCGAGAAGCTGGAACCTTGGGCGCTCGGAATGATCGCAGAGGAAGTGAACGCCCGTGCCCAGAAATTAGTAGAGTCTGCCACTGATCTCTTGCGGTCACATGGATTGACGACGGATGCCCGAGTGGCCGAGGGCGATCCCAAGACTGTAATCCTGGATCGCGCGGCGGCGATGAGCGCGGACCTCATTGTGATGGGAGCGCACGGGATGAGTGCCGTCGAGGAATTTCTGCTCGGAAGCGTGGCGAAAGCGGTCCTGCGTTTCGCCCCATGTTCGGTAGCGCTGGTGCGCGACATCGGTGTGCCGGCCGACGCCAGCCTTAGGGTGCTGCTCGCAGTCGACGGGTCGGAAGGATCGCGCCACGCCGTGAATGCCATGGCTGCGCGTCCGTGGCCCGCCGGCAGCGAGATTCGCGTGTTGAGCGCCGTAGAACTGGGCCTCTCCGTTCTGCAGGCGGCCTTTGAGATTCCTTCCTTGGATGTCACTCATCTGGAGTCGCAACGCGCAGCCGCCATGCAGCGGACTGAAGAAATCATCGACTTGGCCAGAAAGACACTGGAGGCCGCCGGTCTAACGACTTCGGAATCGATATCCGTTCTAGCGGCCAGCCCGAAGGAAATCATCCTGCAGGAAGCCGCCGCCTGGCCTGCGGATTGGATCGTTCTTGGGTCGCACGGCAGCAGTGGACTTAGCCGGTTCCTGATTGGCAGCACCTCGGAGACCGTGGCTACGCACGCCCCCTGTTCGGTGGAAGTGATTCGCGGCAAGGCCTGAATCTGAGCCATCGAGCCGCGCACTCGCTATAATCTCTGAGGAGCAAATATGAATCTGAAAAATGCAGTTGCACTGGTCACGGGCGGAAGCGCGGGCATCGGTTACGCCATCGCCAAGACTCTCATCGATAGCGGGGCCAAAGTCGCCATCACGGGACGCGACAAAGCGCGCCTGGAGAAAGCGGCAGCGGCGCTCGGAGCGTTCGGAATTGTCGCCGATGTATCGAATGAAGCCGACGTCGAACGTACGTACCGTGAAGTGCTGGCGAAGTTTGGCGATCTCGACATTCTGGTGAACAACGCCGGCGTCGGTCTGTTCAAACCTTTGGTCGAAGTGGACCGCGCACGCTTCGACGCCCTCTTCGCCACCAACGTCACTGGAGCGATGCTGATGGCGCGTGAAGCTGCCAAGATCTTTATCAAGAGAAATCGCGGCAACATCATCAATATTGCGTCCACAGCGGGCGTGCGCGGCGCGCCCAACGGCACGGCCTACTACGCCAGTAAATTCGCGCTACGTGGCATGACCGAATGCTGGCGCGGGGAACTGCGCAAGCACAACATCCGCGTCATGCTGGTTAATCCTAGTGAAGTGCTGACGGAATTTGCCGCCATAGCCGGCTTCCCGCAAAAGGCTAGTGAGGGCAAGCTTCGCGGCCAGGAAATCGCGCACGCCGTAAAGTCTGTTCTGGAAATGGACGACCGCGGCTTCACGGTGGAACTCACCGTTTTCGCTACAAATCCTGCGGACTAGGCTCAGGGAGCTAACTCTTTCCCGCGCGTTTCCGGCAACAAAAATGCCGCCAGCGCCATAGTCGCGTAAGCGATCGCGGCGAAAATTCCGATGGCTTGCCCGAGCGCGATTCGGGCCGCGAGCGCACCTACCAGCGCCGGGAAAAATGCGCCCGTTGCGCGCCCGATGTTGTAGGCGAATCCTTGGCCCACGCCACGCACGCGCGTCGGAAACTGCTCGGTGAAGAACGAACCCATCGCGCTAAACACGCCCGAAGCAAAGAAGCCGAGAGGGAAACCAAGCACCAGCATCTCCCCGTCACCAAACGGAAGGCTGGTATAGATGACGGCGATCAGGCCCGCGCCGATCGCGAAGACCAGGAAGGTGAGCCGTCGCCCGATTTTGTCGGCCAGGATGCCGCCGCTCAGATAACCGAAAAACGCGCCGATGATGGATACGGCCAGGTACCCCGTCGAATCGAGAACCGATAGTTTGCGTTCGGTTCGCAAAAAAGTCGGCAACCAGGTGGTCACCGCATAGTAGCCGCCCTGCGCTCCCGTGCTCAGCAGCCCGCTGAGAACCGTGACCCGCAACAGCGGCGCCCGGAAGATTTCGAGGAACGATGGCTGGTCCCCGCGTACCGCCAAATCCGCGCGTGATTTCAGGTACACATCTGGCTCCTCGACATACCGGCGTACAAAGAACACCAGCAACGCCGGCAGGATTCCCGTGAGGAACAAGGCACGCCATGCGGTCTCCGCTGGCAGGATGGAAAAGAACAGAGCATACAAAAGCGCCGCAGCTCCCCAGCCAACGGCCCAGCCCGCCTGCATGAATCCCAAAGCTTTCCCGCGATGTTCCGGCTGCATGACTTCTCCCAGCAGCACCGCACCCGCCGCCCATTCGCCGCCGAAGCCCACGCCCAACAACGCCCGCGCCACAAACAGTTGCCTGTAATCCTGTGCGAGCCCTGATAAGAAAGTGAAAATGGCGAACCAGGCGATGACGATTTGCAGGGTGCGCACGCGTCCATAGCGGTCGGAGGCCCAGCCCGCCAACCATCCGCCCGCAGCCGAGGCCAGAAGCGCCACGGTGCCCAACATTCCCGCCTGCCCCCGCGTGATGCCCCACGTGGCGATCAGAGTAGGAATGACGAAGCTGTACATCTGGACGTCCATGGCGTCCAGCGCCCAGCCGCCAGCGCATGCGCCAAATGCATTTCGTTCTTTGGGAGTGAGCGTGGAAATCCAGCGGAGTGCGGTCACGCGGCGCCCTGATTTTCCAGGCTGCGCCACAAATACCAACTTGCAATGCTGCAGTAGGGGTGCCATGCGGCGGCGATCCGCTCCATTTCCTCGGGCTTCGGCAGTTCGGTCAGACTATACGCTTTCTTCATGGCCGCGCGCACGCCCAGGTCGCCCACCGGCAGCACATTGGGCCGCCGCAACGCGAACATCAGGAACATCTGGACCGTCCAGACGCCCACTCCTTTGACACGCGTCAAGGTTTCGATAATGGCCACGTCTTCCATCTCCGGCAGGCGCTCAAACTGGATATCGCCGTCGCGAGTCAGCCGGGCAAGCTCGCGAATATAGACGGTTTTCTGTTTAGAAAGTCCGAGCGCGCGCATCCTTTGCGGCCGCAGCTTCAGGATCGCCTCCGGAGTTATTGGATTCACCTGCAGCGCTGCCGCCAGCCGGCTGAAGATGGTCTGCGCGGCCTTGCCGCTAAGCTGCTGGTAAACAATGGACCGGACGAGCGTCTGAAATACCGGTTCCATATACTTTACCCGGTAGGGACCCGCCCTCTCAATGATGCCGGCCATTACCGGGTCGGCTTTCTTGAGGTGATTAATCGCTTTTCGCATGGAACGCCATTCGTCTGCGAGACATCCTACATTGTAGGTATGAAGTCCCTATCTGTGCTGGGTGTCTGTTCCGTCATTGTGTTGGGCGCATTTGCGGGCGTGGTTGCTGCCCTGGCTCAAGACGAGCCCATCCGCGTGGACGTGAACCTGGTAAGCGTGCTGGCCAGCGTGCGTGGCAAGAATGGCGCACTGATCAGCAACCTGCAGCAGAGCGACTTCAAGATTTACGAGGACGGCAAGGAACAGCAGATCAAGAACTTTACTCGCGAAACCGACCTCCCCCTCACGATCGGCCTCTTGGTTGACACGAGCGCCAGCCAAGAGCGGCTGCTTGATACCGAACAGCGCGCCGCTTCCCAGTTCTTTACCAAGATGCTGCGCGAGAAGGATCAGGCCTTTCTCATCCAGTTTGGCGCCGAAGCGGAGTTGCTTCAGGATTTGACGAACTCGCCGCGCCTCCTGCAAAAGGGATTGCAGCAGTTGCGAATGAGCGTGCCCGTGGGTGGGCTGCATCCAGGACCAGTGCCCACCATGCAAAACCAGGCGGGGACGATCCTCTTTGACGCCGTGTATCTGGCTACCAATGAAAAGCTGAAACATGAAGTGGGACGCAAGGCGCTTGTATTGATCACGGATGGTGTCGATACGGGCAGCAAAATTTCGCGGGATAAAGCCATTGAGGCTGCGCAAAAGGGCGATGCCATGATTTACAGCATTTACTATGTGGATCGCGCCGCCTACGGTGGCGGCTACGGCAGCGTTAGCTTCGGCGGCGGTGGCGGCG
>CAZDGT010000327.1:0-7217 GCA_964504905.1 uncultured Bordetella sp.
CTGCTTTATTTCGGGGGAAGGTGGGTTGTAGTGCGATTCTCCGACCCCAAATGGCTTAAGCGGTGGATGCCCCTGTTTTCTTTTGTGCTTGTAACCCTGCAAGTAGCCAGCTTGATAACGAGACTGCTGAAACCGTGGCGCAGCAATCAGCTTGCCGCCATTATGATGGTCGGCTATTCAATATTCTTGGCCGCTTGTATCGGAGCCTGGCGGCGATACCTCATGACACATCCCGATGGGCCTCCCGACCCGCCGACTCCGCGCACGCCCTCGTCGCCGCGAGGAGAAAGACTAGTTCAGGGTGACACGCGGCCAGAAGAATGAAACCCATTTTTCCAGCAGCACTTCGAGCGCCCTCTGCTGAGCGCGGGATAACCTGCCACGCAGAGCCGCTGGCGATCTCTAAGGCGTTCGATAAAAAGCCGAGCGAGATCTTGCAGGGGATTGATTTTTAAGGCTGGGTCATCTCCATTGAGTTTTAAGACAAGTTACACTGAATTCAGTTATGGTTTCGATTGAGCCGCTCCGTATTGAGATTGATCGTGAAGCGGATGGCCGGGTGCTGGCTTCCGTTCCCGATCTTCCTGGGGTGATGGCTTACGGCGAAACCGAAGATGCCGCAGTGCGCAAAGCTAAGTCGATAACCCTCCAGGTATTGGCGGACATGGTCGAAAGTGGGGACGCAGTTCCCGTCGTCTGAAGGATACCGGCCTCCGACCGGAAGACCTGTGAGACTAATCGGCTTACTCCTCCCGCAGCACTTCGAGTGGCTTTTGGCGGAGAATGCGGAAGCTGGCGAGCCAACCTGACGTTTGTGCCAACAGGGCCGTGAGCACGACGGCCACGACTGTCGCCTTCCAGTCAAAGGCAAATTTGGCATCCAGCAGGCGGTTGAGCAACAATCGCGAAAATACGCTGGCAAGCAAAGCTCCCATCAGACCAGCGACCACGCCGAGCGTCAGGAACTCCACTGAGAAAATTCGCCCCGCGCTGCGCCGCGTGGCGCCGAGGGTCTTGAGGATCACCACTTCACGCACACGACGGAAACGAGTTCCAGCAACACTGGCAGCAAGGATGATCGCGCCCGCGAGGATTGCGAACCCAGAAAGGAAACGGATCACCAGCGCCACCTGATCCACTACTTGTTGCACGATGGCGAGCGCCTCCGCTACGTTGATCACCGTTACCGTCGGGAACGCCCGATACGCAGCGCGCTCCAGTGCTCCCACGTCGGCTGGTTTCATACGCACGCCACCATAAAATGTTGCCGGTAACCCTGTCAATGCCGAGGGATTGAAAACAAACTCATTGGCCGCGCCGACGCGCAATTGCTCCACGCGATGCAGTGCCACGACACGGGCGACAAACGTGTGCCCGGCTCCGGAGAGTTCGATAGTGTCGCCCAATTTTGCACCTAATCTCGATGCGGACTCCTCGTCCACCGAGACTACGGGCTGCGTTTGGCCGCGGCCCCACCATTGGCCCTGGACTACACTGAGCGAGGACGGTTTCTCATCGGCCCACATCACGGAGCGGCTGCCACGGAAGCGCCGCGACATCCCAGTCACGCGGAGTTCCTCGAGCGGCACGCCGTTCACTTTCTCGATGCGGATAGCGACACTCGGCGCGAACTCGGGCTGCGCAACCACACCCTTCTGTTTCGCGATCAGCTCTTTTAGCGGGCCCACCTGCTCCGGCGTGATGCCGACCAAGAACACGTTGGGCGAATCCGGCGGCGCGCTTTGTTCGATTTCGCCGACCAGCGAATGCTGTACCAGGTATACCGTCAGTGTGAACATCACGCCCAGTCCCAGCGCCACCAGAATCGCCTGGGCTTGATTTCCCTGGCGGTAGAGGTTCGCGAAACCCTGGCGCGCCAGCGTGGGAACGCGCCACGGCGTCCGGCGCAACGTCACTTTGATCGCGCGAAGGAATCCACTTGCGACAAACGCGAGCAAGATCAGTGCGACCGTGAGGCCCCCCGCAAAGTATCCACCCACGCGCGGCGATGCAGCCAGCCAAGCCGCGATGCCACCGATCCCCAACAGAATCACGCCGGCCACGGCGGCGCTCCATCGCAAGTCCGCCAGGCGGCGCGGCCAAGTCAACTTCGCTTCGGGCATGTCACGACGCAAAATGAGCGCAGGCCGGATCTTGCGAATCGCCAGCAGCGGAGGCAGTGTGAACAGCAGCGTGGTGAGCAAACCCACTGCAATGCCCTGCACAGAGGCCGCCAGATTCCAGCCCAATTTGATGTCCATGTTGAAATAGCGCGATATGAGAAGCGGAAGGGTGCGCTCCACGATTCGACCCACTGCGACGCCGGCCAGCCCCCCCACCAGCCCCAGCATCATCGTCTGCAAAGAATAGATGCCAATGATGTCACGCGAGGCCGCACCCAGCGACTTCATCACCGCGATGTTATCCATCTTCTGCTGCAGGTGCGCGTGCATCGCCATCGCCACGCCCAGCGCGCCCACAATCATCGCGATGAGGCTCACCAAGCTAAGAAAGATGGTCGAGCGATCGAGGCCGCGCATGATGATGGGATTCGATTCACGAAAGTCGGCGATCAATGCCTCGGGCAAGGCTTCGCGCAATGCGCTCCGTACCTGCGCAACGGTCGGCGACACCGGGCCCATCTTGAACAGATAGCGGTATGCTCCCCGGCTGCCGAATCCCATCAGCCCTGTGCGCTCGAAAGCGTCGCGCGACATCATCATCCGGAGGCCCACGCTCAAGGTGCCGGACATGCGGTCCGGTTCATTGAGCACAATCGCCGAGATGCGAAAGGATTCGGCGCCGATACGCAGCCTGTCACCTACCTTCACATTCAACCGCAGGAGCACATCCTGCGCCGTAGCCACCGTATCCGGCTGGAGCGCGTCTTGCAGCGCCATCGGTGGGTCAAGTTTGACCGCACCATAGTAGGGATACTTGGAAGGGTCCACGGCTTTGATCGAAACAAGTGCCGGCGTGGCGGCGTCGCTATCCGGAGCGGCCTGCGCGGAGGAAGCCATCGAAATCGTTTCCGTCATCAGCGTGTGTTCCACGCCGCGCTTGGCCAGCGCATCCAGCGCCGCAAGTTCGCGATCACTCGCTGGGACAAACTGGCGGGCCGTCAAATCTGCCGCCATAACGGTGCGCGATTGGTCAAGCAGTGTTGCGCGGAAACTGGCGCTGAATCCCTGGACTCCTGCCAGGGCGCCCACTCCGGCGGCCACTGCGAGCACGACGAAAAGAAACTTCGTCATCGACGAGCGCGTTTCACGCCAGGCAATACGTCCGGCTGTGCGATAGGAAAGTCTCATCGGCGTGTGGCTTCCACGGACTGCATCTCGTCGGCCACCACTTTGCCATCGCTCAGAGTGACGATGCGATCCGCGCGCGCGGCCAGCATGCGATCGTGCGTCACCAGCACCAGCGTGGTGCCTTCCCGCTGGTTTAGTGAAATGAGCAAGTCCAGTACGTGGCTGCCGTTTACGCTATCGAGATTTCCCGTGGGCTCATCGGCCATCAAGATCGGAGGCTTGCACATGAAGGCGCGCGCTAAGGCGACTCGCTGCTGCTCTCCCCCGGATAGCTGCACCGGATAGTGATCCATGCGGTCTTCGAGGCCCACGCTCATCAGCAGCTCCCGCGCACGCGTCATTCCCGCGCGGACGTCTCCGCCTGCAAGCTCATACGGCAAAAGTACGTTTTCTTCCGCAGTCAGGGTCGGGATCAATTGATAAGACTGAAATACGAAACCGATTTTGCGGCCGCGCACGAGGGCCAAAGCGTCTTCATTCAGACCTGTGATATCGACGCCGTCGATTACGACCTTGCCTGCCGTCGGTGTGTCCAGGCCGGCTAACAATCCCAGCAAAGTGCTCTTGCCGCTGCCGGACGCTCCCATGATGGCGACGAACTGCCCTGCCGGGAGTTCCAGGTCGATGCCGCGCAGAATCTCCACGCGATGCGTGCCTGTATCGATGGTTTTGGTGATTCCGGTGGCCTGCAGGATGGACATACTCTTCTTTCTATTATGATGGCAACAGATGCTGTATTCCGTTTTTATCGCACTACTCTTAACGATCAGCGCGTGGGCTGCGCCGCCGGCGCAGGCCGCTCAAACGCTCCCCAAAGAAGATACGAAGAAAGTTCTATTGGTGTTCGGCGATAGTTTGAGCGCCGGGTACGGCGTGCCTCCCGGCCAAAGTTATCCCGACGATTTGCAGCGTAAACTCGATGCCCAGGGCTACGCGTGGCGCGTGGTCAATCTGGGGATCAGCGGCGACACAACGTCTGGAGGACTGGCGCGCGTCAACACCGGCCTCGCCTTGAGGCCCGCACTGGTACTGCTGGAACTCGGCGGCAACGACGGGCTGCGCGGCCTGCCATTGCCGATGACGCGACAGAATCTAGATCAGATGATTGGCGCGTTCCAGCGAGTGGGGGCACGCGTGGTCTTGGCTGGCATGACATTGCCGCCTAACTACGGCCCGGATTATATCCGCGCCTTCGAGGCCATCTTTACGGGGCTTGCCAGCAAATACAAGCTTCCGCTGATTCCGTTCCTGCTTCAGGACATCGCGACGCGCGACATGCGCTATTTCCAGCGCGATGGTATTCACCCGACTGCAGAAGGAGCGCAAATCGTTTCGGACACGGTATTTCGAGCGATTAAGCCGCTGTTGGGAGCGGCGAAGAACTAAGCTTCACCCATCACGCAGACGTCTTTCAAATTCCGGTAGTCTTCTGCATAGTCGAGCCCGTAGCCGATGACGAACTCATCCGGAATGTGAAAGCCCACATAATCCGCCTTGACCGGGCTTTGCCGCCGCTCGGGTTTATCCAGCAGCGTCGCGATCCGCAGCGACTTGGGCTTGCGTTGCGCCATCACAGTCGCCAGATACGTGAGTGTGATGCCTGTGTCGAGGATGTCCTCCACCAAGATCACATGGTGTCCTTCGATCGGCACGTCGAGATCCTTGGTCAAGCGCACTTGGCCCGAGCTGGTCTTGCCCTTGCCGTAACTCGAAATTCCGATGAACTCGATGCGGGCGGGCGTCTTCATCGCGCGCGCCAAGTCGGCCAGGAAGATGAAGGCGCCTTTGAGGACCGCAATCAAGTAGACCGGCTCGCCCCCTGGAAAGTCGCGGTCGATTTCGGCCCCCATCTCAGCGATGCGCTGCTGAATTTGCTCGGCGGAAAGCAACACTCTGAACGAGGGCATTAGCGAGATTGTACAATACCAGCAGGAGCACCCTTCATCCTGGCACGGACCAAAAAGCTACTCAAGCAAGCAGTACCGGAAGAACCCGACCCACTCTGGCTCACCGCCGTCCATGCCGCCGAATCCAAACAAGCACAAGATATCCGCGTGCTAGATCTGCGCGACGTGACCACGTTCACGGAGACCCTGATCATCTGCGGCGGCGCGAATTCCAGGCAGAATCAGACCATCTCCAATGAGATTGAGGTGGAGCTGAAGAAACACGGCGACATTCCGTCGAGCGTGGAAGGCTACACCAATGCGGAATGGATCTTGATGGACTACGGCGATTACGTGGTCAATATTTTTTCGGAGAAGGCGCGAGCCTACTACGACCTGGAGCGTCTGTGGCGCGACGCGAAGCCAGTTAAGTACTGAGCAGGTTTCGTGCCACGTTCTGCACCTGCGCTACTTCGCTTTCCGTCAGCACGATTCCATTGGGCCGCCAGCGCGCGGCCATGCGCTCACTGACGAAGCCTTTAGCGATGCTGATAAGCGGGACCCCGCTAGCCGATGCGACGTGCCCACCGGCGGAGTCGTAACCCACAAAGAGCTTTGATCGTGCGATCTGCGACGCGAAAGGAGCGAACGGGCCGTCGTGTGTGCGCATGCCGGGAAGCAACGCTCGCTCAACGCGCTCGCGTTCTTCGGCACTTCCGCCTTTGTCCACTAGAATCGAAGCTCCTGCTTCGGCGAGGGCCGCCAAGAGGTGGCGCTCTTGTTCATCGCTGAGGCGCTTCGCGTCATTCTCACCAACGCCAAGGCTGATCGTGATGTCGGACGGTGGCTCGGGGGACGTCAAGGGCACAACGTAGGGCCTAGCTCCTTCGATGCCAAACACTTCCCGAGCCCAACGCGCGGCGAGTGTCGGCAACGGATCGTAACTATCGCCTCCATACGCCCGGCTGGGAAAGTGGAAATAATTGTATTCCTCGCAAACGGAGATCAATCCGAGCTGCGACAGGCGCGAATCCGGATCGATCACGATTCCATCTTCAAACCACAAACTGGCAGAAGCCTGCAGGCGGTCTTTCAATGCACCGGAGCGCGCATAGGGAGCAGGATGGTGTTTAATACGCGGATCAGCCTCAAACAGCTCATACGATTTTCGGGGGCCGACGAATAGGATCTCGGCGTTGGAATAGCGGCGCTTCGCGGCATCCATCAGCACGCTGGTTACGGCGACATCAGCACCAAGAGTTATGCGGGACAGAACATAAACGCGACTAGCCGATAGCGGAGGCGCGGCTGGAGACGTCGACTTGCGGATCCGCGGCACAAGCTCACGGGCGGTTAGCAGAATGGCCTCGGTGAAAAGGCGATCGTAGGTATGACAGAGTTTTGGCTCGAAGAGATCGCCCAGCCGCTCGACGACCACGGACAAGAAAGCCCGCCCGTCATCGACGGCCAATGCCCGCCGCAGAAGATCATCGGGCCACGGCTCGCCGCGTAGGCAATATTCGAGCAGCTCGTTACAGGTATTTCCCAACGAGAAGCTCCAGCTTATTGCGAGTGGCTTCGGGGATCACCTTGCGGTCCGTGATCAACGCGTGAGCCAGGGCCGATCCGCATTTGCATTCGCGCTGGGGCATGCTGCGCACGGCCTCCGTGACCAGCTTGGCAGCGTTGGCCGCGTTTTGCGTCAAATTCGCAATGATGTCGTTGACGGTGACGGCGTCGTGATCCGGATGCCAGCAATCGTAGTCCGTGACCATGGCGATGGTGGTGTAACACAGTTCGGCTTCACGAGCGAGCTTGGCTTCCTGAAGATTGGTCATGCCGATCACGTCCATGCCCCAACTGCGGTAAAGGTTGGACTCAGCAAGCGTCGAGAACGCGGGGCCTTCCATACACAGGTAGGTGCCGCCGAGCTTGGCGGTGACTCCCGAGGTCTTCGCGGCGCGCTGCGCCACTTGGGCGAGTTGCGAACAGATCGGGTGGGCGAAACTGATGTGGGCGA
>CAZDGT010000328.1:0-3607 GCA_964504905.1 uncultured Bordetella sp.
AAGGGAACTATCGGCAAGTTGCTATCGGACGACGAACTTTACAAGAAAGTCATCGGCATCGTGGACGAGACTCACCGCGTAATCGCCGCCCTGGATTCACAGGAAGGCACGCTCGGTAAGCTGATGCATGACGATAGCCTGTATACCGACCTTCGGGGAACTCTATCCCGCGTGAACACCCTGACCGACGGCCTGCAGCAGGGCGATGGCACTCTCGGCAAGTTGCTCAAGGACCCCGCCCTCTATAACGATACGCGCGCTACTATCGCCGACGTGCGTCAGTTGCTGGCGGGTCTCAATGAAGGCAAGGGTACGGCAGGCAAGCTTTTGAAGAGCGAAGAATTGCACGACCAGCTCAAGGCCAGCATGGGCCGCTTGGATACACTACTCGACAAGATCAATAGCGGGCAGGGAACTATCGGCCAGTTACTGGTGAATCCCTCGCTCTATCAGAATCTCGACAGCACGACGCGAGAGATCAATGGCCTGATGAAGGACTTCCGCGCGAACCCCAAGAAGTTTCTGCGCATCAAGCTCGCCATCTTCTAGCCCGCGCAGCCTCTAATTCAATGCGCTCCAGTGCGTGAGGGAGTAGCCGACGAATCCCATCGCATTGTAGGACGAGTGCATGAGAAATGCCGACGATGTCGATCCCGTCTTGTACCTGACGTAGCCAAACGCAACTCCGGCGATACCGATCAGCAGCACCGGCTGCCAGGCCCAGCGATTCTGAGTACCGTGCAACAGGGCGAAAGGGATCGCAGTGAGCAGAATTCCAGGCCACGGCCCCAAGGATCGGGCCAGTAGCGGCAACAAGAATCCGCGGAAGAGCATTTCTTCGAAAATGGGGGCCAGCAATATGCCGAACAACATCATTAGGGCAAATGACGCTCGGCTATCGATAAGGACCTCGATCTGCGATGCGTCAGACGGAGCGCGCAGAAGTGCGCCTAGCCCGGCAACGATCAATGTGAGTGCGGGCCCAGCTACGAGGAACAGCCATGAGTGCCGGATCGGAAAGGCCCATCCCAGCGCCGTCCAAAATGGCTCGCCATACCGCCAGGCCACCACCAGATAAAGGGCGCCCACGAGCAAGACATACATGAAGGATTGGAAGATGAGCGTCCGTGCCGCCTCGCTGAAGAATAGTCTTGGCGCCAACCCCCGGCTTGCCCGAGATAGCGCCGCCGCTAGCGCCATGGAGGGTAGAACCGCGCTCAGGAAGAGTGCCACGTCCTCATAACCCCAAATCGGCGGGCGGCGTTCTGGCATGGCCGTCGTCAGGATTCACCCTCAATCAGCGCGGCGGCCAGCAGCGGAATCATCAACTCGTGGTGGCCCGTCACTGCAAAACCGCGACCGCCCGATTTCGCGTGGGGCCGCTCGACCACATTCAGCTTGGGTCTGTAGTGCTGCAGAAAATCGAAGTTCACGGTAGTGAAGTTGGCCAGCGGATAGCCCAGGTTGCGTACTACCGAAACCGCTTTCAAAAATACTTCCGGCAGCACCACTGCGGAACCCAAGTTCAAATACACTCCCCCATCATTCAGCCCGCGAACCAGGGAGCATAGCAACTGGAAATCCCGATGCGTGCTCGCGCCGATCGCGGGGCCATCGGCCGCTGGATGCGTGTGCGGCGTATCGGTCCCCACTGCCACGTGTACCGTCACCGGAATATTGGCCTGGTACGCCGACGCCACAAGACTGTGCGGAGCGAACTCAGGCCGAGCCAGTTCTAGACGGCGGCCCAGTGCTTCACCCATACCGAGGCCATCGCGCGCTCCCTCAGTGATAGCGGTGTTCATTTCCCGGCCGGTTTCTTCGGCGGCGCCAAAACGGCCATCCGGCAGCACGGCTTCCACATCTTCGCTGGTCTGGCCGGCGATGGCGATCTCGAAATCGTGGATAGAGGCCGCGCCGTTCATCACAAATCCCGTGATCCATCCCTGGCGCATCAAGTCCAGCAGAATATCGGCCAGCCCGCATTTCACAACGTGGCCGCCCATCCCCCACAGGATGGCGCGTTTTTGGGCTTTCGCGCGTCGCACGGCATCCACCACGCCACGAAACGAATCCGCCGCCAAAATCTTCGGCAGCGAGTCCAGTAATCCCGCCACACCGTCGCCTTTCTTATAAGGCCGCGCGAAGTGCTCGACCTGCACTTTCCCCCCGCGCGCGTCGATAGGAACCGTCTTCAGTCCTTCGAAGGACAGCGGCTTTTCCGTGTACTTGCTCATGCGGCTTTCCCGCCACGCAATGCCTTTTTGAGCGCCTGTGCCGTGTGGCTCTTTGTTATTCGCAGGATATCTTCGGGTGATCCGCACGCGACCACTTGTCCGCCGCGCTCGCCACCCTCAGGGCCCAAATCGATGATCCAGTCGGCCGTCTTGATGACATCCAGGTGATGTTCGATCACCACGACAGTATTGCCCAATTCGACCAGGCTGTGCAGCACGTCCAATAATTTGCGCACGTCCTCGAAGTGCAACCCGGTGGTCGGCTCATCCAAAATGTAAAGTGTTTTGCCGGTCTGCCGCCGGCTCAACTCGCGCGCCAGCTTGATGCGCTGCGCTTCTCCGCCGGAGAGCGTGGTGGACGACTGCCCCAGATGCAGATATCCCAGGCCCACTTCGACCAGCGTCTCCAGCTTAGCCCGAATCTGCGGGATGTTCTCGAGAAGCGACAGCGCATCTTCCACCTGCATCTCCAACAGGTCGGCAATCGATTGGTCTTTGTACTTCACCTGGAGCGTTTCGTGATTGTAGCGGCGTCCCCGGCACACATCGCAGGTGACGTACACGTCGGGCAGAAAATTCATTTCGATACGCTTCTGCCCGTCGCCCTGGCACGCCTCGCAGCGCCCGCCCTTGACGTTGAAGCTGAACCGCCCCGGTTTGTAGCCGCGCGCCCGCGCTTCCGGCAACTTCGAATACAGATCGCGGATGTGTGTGAAAACCTGTGTGTAGGTTGCCGGATTGGATCGCGGCGAACGCCCGATAGGCGCCTGATCGATTTCGATCACCTTGTCGAGTTGATCCAGCCCTTTGATGGAGGCGTGTGCGCCCGGTTCCGCGCGCGATCCGTAAACTTCTTTGGCCGCCGCGCGATACAGGATATCGTTCACGAGCGTCGACTTCCCGCTGCCGGAAACTCCTGTCACAACTACGAACAATCCCAGCGGGAACTCTGCGTCGACCTTCTTGAGGTTGTGTTCCGTCGCCCCATGAATCACGATGCGGCGTTTGCCGGGCAGACGACGCTCCTTCGGGATCGCGATCACGCGAGTGCCCGCCAAATACTGCCCCGTGAGTGAGTCGGCATTCCGTTCGATCTCTTTCGCCGTGCCTTGTGCTACCAGACGCCCGCCCAGCCGGCCCGCGCCCGGCCCCAGGTCAATAACGTAGTCGGCGCGTTCGATGGTGTCGGCGTCATGCTCTACTACCAACACGGTATTTCCTAGATCGCGCAAACTCTGCAGCGAATCGAGCAAGCGGTCATTGTCGCGGGAATGGAGGCCAATGGACGGTTCATCCAGCACGTACAACACGCCGCGCAGCTTGGAGCCGATCTGCGTCGCCAGCCGAATGCGCTGAGCCTCACCACCCGA
>CAZDGT010000329.1:0-1975 GCA_964504905.1 uncultured Bordetella sp.
GGGCGGGCCTGGACTGACTCTTGCATTGTAGCGAAGGCGCGCCCATTACTGCGATAGCGGTGGCGCGAACTCCAAATTTTTTGTGGCCCCACAGTTGCAAATAAAGATGCGTGATTATCGGAGCCGTCATCGCTGGATTACTCATCGTCGCCCTTCTATTGGAGACGATTGCGTCATCTCCGAAGGCGGAAGAGAACGAACCTTCCGACGTCACCGTTGCGCCGCAATGACCCCGTGGTGAGTCAAATTGGCTCACCTGCCCATTTCCGTAAAACGCCTTAGTACTTCCGCCGATGGGTTGCTACCATAAGAGATTCCATGCTTCGCTTTGAAACCGCAGGAGAGTCTCACGGGGAGTGCCTCGTCGCCACGCTAACTGGTCTGCCTGCTGGAGTTCCGATCTCCATCGCCGCGCTGGACCGCGAATTGTGGCGCCGCCAGCAGGGCTTCGGCCGTGGCGGCCGCATGAAGATTGAAACAGATCGTGCCCATATTGTTAGTGGTGTCCGGCACTCCCAAACCATCGGTTCCCCAATCGCCGTACTGATCGAGAACAAGGACTGGAAGAACTGGACCGAAGCGCTGCCCGTGGAAGACATCGAAGACTCCGAGAGCCATCGGAAACCGGTCACGCGTCCCCGCCCTGGCCATGCCGATCTGGCCGGCGCCATCAAGTACAATTTTCAGGACGCCCGGTATATTTTGGAGCGTGCCAGCGCGCGAGAGACCGCCGCTCGGGTCGCCGTCGGCGGCTTGGCGAAAGCGTACTTGGCGGAATTTGGGATCGGCGTGCTCAGCCATGTGATCGCTGTCGGCGAAGCTCGTCTGGAACGTCCGGCCGCCTGGGAAGAGCTCGTAGCGCTCAGCCAGCGCGACGAAGTTCTGCTGGGCTGCGTCGACGCCGAAGCCGAGCAGCGCATGAAGGCGGTAGTCGACCACGCCTATAAGACTGGCGACACCGTGGGCGGCGTCTTTGAAGTGGTGGCGCATGGAGTGCCGCCGGGACTCGGCTCGCACATAGCCTGGGATACCCGTCTGGACGGCAGACTTGCCCAAGCCATCGTTTCGATGCAGGCGGTGAAGGGTGTGGAAGTCGGTTTCGCGGCCGAAGGAGCGGCGGCGTTCGGTTCCAAGGTCCAGGATACGATTGGTTACGACCGCGAAAAGCACGCGTTCACACGCGGCGCGAACCGGGCGGGCGGCCTGGAGGGCGGCATGACCAATGGCCAGAACATCCTGGTGCGCGGGATGCTGAAGCCGATCTCGACCCTGCGCCGTCCGTTGGAAAGCGTGGACCTGGCGACACGGGAGTCGGCGCTCGCCGCCTATGAGCGCAGTGACGTGGCCGTGGTGCCCGCCGCCGGAGTCATCGGTGAAGCGATGGTGGCGCTGGTGCTGGCCTCCGCCATGATCGAAAAATTTGGTGGCGATTCGCTGGGCGAAGCCCGCCGCAACTACCAGGGATATTTAGAACAGGTGAAGAACTTCTAGACATGGTTTACCCAATCGTGAAATACGGACATCCCGTACTCGAGAAGCGCGGCGAGGATATCACGGAATTTGGCACTCCGGAATTGCGTCAGCTCGTTGAGGACATGTTCGAATCCATGTATGCCGCTAAAGGCGTCGGGCTGGCCGCGCCGCAGATTGGCGTTGGCAAACGGCTGGCCGTGATCGACATCACCACGGGCGAAGACCCGGCCCAAAAAATCGTTCTCATCAATCCCGAAATCATCAAAATGGAGGGTTCGCAAAAAAGCGAGGAGGGTTGCCTAAGCTTGCCGACTTTCCGCGAACAGGTGACGCGCCCCATGAAGGTGACCGTTCGCGCCCAGGACGTCCATGGCAAGGAATTCGAAATGGCGGGCGACGATCTGCTGGCCCGCGCCTTCCTGCATGAGACCGATCACCTTAATGGAAAGCTTTATATTAGCCACATTAGTGCTCTGAAACGCGACCTGATCCGCCGCAAAGT
>CAZDGT010000330.1:0-13569 GCA_964504905.1 uncultured Bordetella sp.
GCCGTCGTAAGTCCACGACGCACTCACGTCGTTGTCATCCTGAACGCAGTGAAGGATCTCGTCGCCGCCTCCGAGTTGATGCTCACACAACGCTCAAACGGGGTCCCGAAGGGCGCGGACTGCAGTCCGCGCTTACTTCGACATCGCCGCCAGGAAGTCCGAGTTCGTCTTCGTCTTGCCGAGCTTGTCCTGCAGCAGCTCCATGCTCTCCACCGTCGAGAGCGGGTTGAGCACCTTGCGCAGCACCCACACGCGATTGAGCTCTTCCTTGGGCAGCAGGAGCTCTTCTTTGCGCGTGCCGGATTTCGAAATGTCGATGGCCGGGAACACGCGTTTGTCCATCAGTTTGCGGTCCAGATGGATTTCCATGTTGCCGGTGCCTTTGAATTCTTCGAAAATGACGTCGTCCATGCGGCTGCCGGTATCGACCAGCGCCGAGGCCACGATGGTCAGCGATCCGCCTTCTTCAATGTTGCGCGCCGCACCGAAGAAGCGCTTGGGACGCTGCAGGGCGTTGGAATCCACACCGCCGGAGAGCACTTTGCCCGAGGGCGGAACCACGGTGTTGTAAGCGCGCGCGAGACGAGTGATGGAGTCGAGCAGGATCACGACGTCTTTCTTGTGCTCCACCAGCCGTTTGGCTTTCTCGATCACCATCTCCGCCACTTGTACGTGGCGTGCGGCGGGTTCATCGAAGGTCGAGCTGATCACTTCGCCCTTGACCGAACGCTGCATGTCGGTTACTTCTTCAGGGCGCTCATCGATCAACAGAACGATCAGCGATACTTCCGGATGATTCGCCGTGATCGAATTCGCGATGGATTGCAGCAGCATCGTCTTGCCGGTGCGCGGCGCAGCTACGATCAGCCCGCGCTGTCCCTTGCCGATGGGCGTCAGCAGATCCATTACGCGGCCGGAGAAGTTGTCACGCGCCGTCTCCATCTTCAAGCGCGCCTGCGGATAGAGGGGCGTCAGATTGTCGAAGAAGATCTTGTTGCGGGCTTACTCTGGCGGCTCAAAGTTGATGGCGTCGACTTTGATCAATGCGAAGTAGCGCTCGCCTTCTTTGGGCGGGCGGATCTGGCCGCTGACGGTGTCGCCTGTGCGCAGGTCGAAGCGGCGGATCTGCGAAGGCGACACGTAGACGTCGTCGGGGCCCGGCAGGTAGTTGTACTCGGGCGCGCGCAGGAAACCGAAACCGTCGGGCAGGCACTCGAGCACGCCCTCGGAGAAGATCAGTCCGCTCTTTTCCGCCTGCACCTGGAGGATCTTGAAGATCAACTCCTGTTTGCGGAGCCCGGCGAAGCCCTGGACGCCCAGGTCTTTGGCGATCTGGTTGAGCTTCTGAATGCTCATGTCCTTGAGTTCCACCAGATCGAGAGCGTTGCCGCGGTTCGGCTGGCCCTGTACGGTAGCGCGGCGCCGCGGATCGAACAGGCGTCCGGTCATCTCCGGTTTGGCCGCTTCCGCTGGGTTCGTTTGGTCGCTAGAGGATTCGGCGGCGACCGGCTCCGGTGGGTTCGTTTGGTTTTCTGTGGGTACGGGATCGGCCGGTGGTTTTGCCTCGGCCGGCGGCTTTTCGCCTTTGGGCGCCCTCGCCCTCGGCTCACGCGCGGGCGGCTGTGCCTGGTTACCCGTGTCTAGTGGTTCTTGATTTTCGATATCGCTTGCCAAATTTCCCTCACTCCCCGGCCGGTAGTGGCCGAGCATTCCAGCACTTCACCAGCATGTCCCTCGCGGAGAGCCTTATGGCTGGCGTGCCGTTCCGTCTGTGTTTTCAACTTATCCGACTTCGTGGCGACCACCAGATACGGCCGCCCATGTACCTCGAGCCACTCCCTAAGCTCGCGGTCGCGTTCCATCCATCCCCGCCTCGCGTCCAGGACCAGGATCGCGAGCCGCATAGCGCCGCGTCCCAGCAGGTAGCTTTCGATCAGCTCTTTCCACTCCCGCGTGATATTCTTGGGAACTTTTGCGAAACCATATCCCGGGAGATCGACAAAGCGGAAGCCCTCATCGAGCTGGAAGAAATTGACCGACTGCGTACAGCCCGGCCGCGAACTTACATATGCCAGACCGCCTGTCCCCACCAGCGCGTTAATGAGACTGGATTTCCCGACGTTACTTCGTCCCAGGAACGCGATTTCCGCTTGCTCTTCCGGCGGAAACTGGTCCGGCTTCGCTGCACTTATTATAAACCTAGCTGACATGACGAAAATGGGGACCCCGGGTCACCATCGTGACGTCGTACTCGTACCTTAGTGCGTTATCTTTTCGTCCCGCGACTGCGCCACGATTTCGGCCGCAGTTTGCATCGCGGAAATAGGCGCCATCTCCAGTTCGCTTTCAAGCGCCAGGCGCAACACCTGATCCATGGAACTGACGAAATGGAGCTTCATGTCGTTGCGGATGTTTTCGGGAATATCCGGCAGATCCCGCTCGTTGTCCTGCGGCAGAATCGCTTCGCGGATTCCCTGGCGATGGGCGGCCAATAACTTCTCCTTCAAGCCGCCGATGGGGAGTACGCGCCCGCGCACGGTGATCTCGCCGGTCATGGCGATGTCGGCCCGCACTGGGATGCTGGTGAGCGCGCTCATAATGCTGGTTGCAATCGTGATGCCCGCCGAAGGCCCATCCTTGGGGATGGCGCCCTCCGGAACGTGCAAGTGAATATCCAGGTGGCGATAAAAATCCCGCGGCAGACCCAGCGCACCCGCGCGGCTGCGCACATAACTCATGGCCGCCTGCGCCGATTCCTGCATGACGTCGCCTAGCTTCCCGGTGAGCGTCAGCTTGCCGCGGCCTTCCATGATGGCGGCTTCGGTGGTTAGAATCGAGCCACCCACCTCGGTCCAGGCCAAACCCACGGTAGCGCCGACTTCGTTCTTCTTGTCGGATTGCGTTTCGCGAAACTTCTGTGGTCCCAGGAGTTGGTTGACCTTCTCCGGCGTAACCAGCACCTTGACGAAGGGAGTTTCCTTCTTCTTAGCGGTCTTGTCGGCCTGGGCGTTGACCACGGTGCGCGCAATCTTGCGGCAGACGTTGCCGATTTCACGCTCCAAATTACGGACGCCCGCTTCGCGAGTATAGAACTGGATCAGCTCCTGAATACCGGGGTCTTCGAATTGAATCTGCTTGTCTCCGAGGCCTGTCCCTTTTACCTGCTTGGGAACCAGGAAGCGCTTGGCAATCTCCATCTTTTCGAGTTCTGTGTATCCCGAGAGACGGATCACTTCCATGCGATCCTGCAGCGCCGGCGGGATGGTGTGCATCACGTTGGCGGTGGCAATGAAGAACACTTGGCTGAGATCGTATTCGACGTCGAGGTAGTGATCCTGGAACATGTAATTCTGTTCCGGGTCCAGCACTTCGAGCAACGCCGCAGACGGATCGCCACGGAAATCGGTGGACATCTTATCGATTTCATCCAGCATGAATACCGGATTGCGCACACCAGCCTTCTTCATCATCTGCAGAATCTGACCGGGTAACGCGCCGATGTAGGTGCGGCGGTGGCCGCGGACTTCAGCCTCATCGCGCACGCCGCCGAGCGACAGGCGAACAAACTTGCGTCCCGTGGCCTTGGCGATCGACATGCCGAGCGAAGTCTTGCCGACGCCGGGAGGTCCGACAAAGCACAGGATAGAACCCTTAGGATCTTTGACCAGACGGCGAACAGCCAGAAATTCAAGGATGCGCTCCTTGATCTTCTCCAAGCCGTAGTGATCGCTTTCCAGCACCTGCTGGGCGAAAGCCAGATCGCGGATTTCCTTGGATTTTTTCTTCCATGGCACCGCCAGCAGCCAGTCGAGGTAATTGCGCGATACGGTGGATTCGGCCGACATCGGCGGCATCTGCTCCAGCCGCTTCAATTCCGCCATGGCCTTCTCGTGGGCGTCCTTGGTCATGCCGGCGGTTTCAATTTTCTTCTTGAGTTCGTCGAACTCGCTCTTCTCGCCGCGGCCCAGTTCTTTTTGGATGGCCTTGATCTTCTCGTTGAGGTAATACTCTTTTTGCGCCTTCTCCATCTGGCGCTTTACGCGGCCCTGGATAGTGCGGTCAACGCTGAGCTTCTCAATCTCGATGTCGAGCATCTCGGCTACGCGGGTGAGCCGGTCGATGGGATCGAAGATTTCGAGCAGCTCCTGCTTCTCTTCGATGGCGAGCTGCAGGTTGGCACCTACGGTATCTGCCAGTTTGCCGGGATCGTCGCCGCGGATGGCCGCGACAATGGTGTCGTAGTTGACGTTCTGGCTGATCTTCGCGTATTGCTCGAACAGATTCGTGACGCGCGACGTCAGCGCGTCGAGCTGAGTGCCTTGCTCAACTTTGAAATGAAAAGTCTTGATGGTGGCCTTGAAGTAGCCATCGTCTTCGGATACGGCGAGAACTTTGCCGCGCTCCACACCCTCGACCAACACCTTAATGTTGCCGTCGGATTGCTTCAGATGCTGCACGATGTTGGCCACCGTGCCGACAGAAAAGATTTCGTCGGGGCGGGGCTCATCGACGCTCGCGTCATGCTGAGTGGCTAGAAAAATCTTCTTGTCGCCGGCCAGGGCTTCATCGAGCGCACGCACGCTCGATTCGCGTCCGACCACGAAGGGCGTCATCATATGCGGAAAGATGACGACATCCCGGATGGGCATCATCGGCAGGCGGCGCGTGTCGGATTTTTCTTTGGAAGTAATCATGTTATGAAGAGGTTGGGGCAAAGATCAGGGAACAGCCGAACCTCAAACAGGTTATCGGCTTATCCCGCTTTTTCAAGCAGCGTAACGTTAATTTTCTGCGTCAGCACCATTTCTTTGGTGACGGCGAACTCGCGGACCTTTTTGTAGGTGGGCAGGTAATACATCAGATCCAGCATTAAGTCTTCTAGAATCATGCGCAAGCCGCGTGCACCCACCTTGCGCTCCATGGCGAGTTGCGCGATCGCTTCCAGGGCGTCGTCGCTAAACTTCAGCTTAACATTCTCAAACTCGAAGAGCTTCTGGTACTGACGAATGATGGCGTTTTTGGGCTTGGTGAGAATCTGCACCAAAGCTTCCTTGCTCAGATCCTCGAGTACGGCAACCACAGGCAGACGGCCAATGAACTCAGGGATGAAACCGCTCTTGATCAGATCCATGGGCTGGACCTGTTCCAGCATGGTGAGATCGCGACGGCCCGAACTTCCTCCGCGGGGCCGTTGTGTCTCGCGGCCGGGCTCTTCCGTCTTGGTGTAGCCGATGGTGCGAGTTCCGGTGCGGCGCTGGATGGTTTTTTCCAGTCCGATGAACGCGCCACCGCAGATGAACAAGATGTTGGTGGTATCGACCGGCGTGAATTCCTGGTGCGGATGCTTACGCCCACCCTGCGGAGGAACGTTCGCCACAGTGCCTTCGAGAATCTTCAGCAGGGCCTGCTGAACGCCTTCGCCCGAAACGTCGCGGGTGATGGAAGGGTTCTCGTCCTTGCGGCCGATCTTGTCGATTTCGTCGATGTAGATAATGCCTTGCTGGGCGCGCTGCACATCCCAATCGGCGTTTTGCAACAGCCGCAGGATAATGTTCTCCACATCTTCACCAACGTATCCGGCTTCCGTAAGTGTGGTGGCGTCCACGATGGCGAAGGGAACGTCCAGGATGCGAGCCAGGGTCTGTGCCAGCAAAGTCTTGCCGGTTCCGGTGGGCCCGATCAGGAGGATGTTGGACTTGGAAAGTTCCACCTCTCCCGAGCGCTGCTTGTTCATCTGGATGCGCTTGTAGTGGTTATAAACCGCGACGGCCAACTTCTTTTTTGTGGCGTCCTGGCCGATAACGTACTGATCCAAATACTCTTTCAATTCCAAAGGCTTAGGGAGCTTATTGGGAGAGGCGTAATGCTGATCGTGCCGATCGTCTTCCAGAATAGAATTGCATACAGCGATGCATTCGTCACAAATGTACGCCTTGGGATAGTCGGAGGGAGAGGAGATCAACTTCCCGACGACATCCTGGCTTTTGTGGCAGAAGGAACAACGCAGAGCATCATCCGAGCCAGTGCGCTTCACTGGGACCTCCTGACGGAACCACTAAGTCTAAAACGCTGACGACTTTATTATAGCGAACTTGTGGCGTCGCTGGCCGCAAATCGACCTTAGGGGCGTCCGGGAATGCGTGTAGAGGCCGAAGGACCTTTAGTTTGGCAGCTTTGTGGCCTGGCGCTGTACCATCTGCCAGCCCGATGCTCCCTTTACCCACACCATGGTTACGTAAACGTGGCTGGAGGTTTTCGGAGTGGTAAACATCATGTTGTGGTTGGTGATTACGGTGTTCCCGTACTGCCGGACCTTGGTCGATTCGACCGTGATGGCCGTGTATTTCACGATACCGGTGATCCCTTTCAGGACGTCGGCTTTGGTCTCCATCAGCATGCTGGAGTGGGTGTAGGAGAGGTCATCGGCCAATACCTTCGCGACGCTGGCAGGATCGGACTTGACCATCCCGTCCATATATTGTTTCTCGGCGGCCAGGACTGCTTTCTCATCGGAAGGCGTCGCCAGACCGGCGAAGACAGGAATCGAGAGCGCGATAAGGCAGAGAAGGAAGCGTAGTTTCATAGGCCAGTATCATAACATCCGAGGACACTGGCCGCCAGCGTTCGGGATCCTAGTTCGGTAGCTGCGTGGCCTGGCGCTGGACCATTTGCCAGCCGGACGGCCCCTTCACCCAGACCGTAGTCAAAAAGACATGATGAGAAACCGTGGGTGTGACGAACATCACGTTGTGATTCGTGATCACGGTGTTTCCATACTCACGGATCTTGGTGGTTTCGTAAGTGATGGCGGTATATTTCACCTTCCCGGTGATCCCCTTCAGGACGTCGGCCTTCGTTTCCATCGCGCCGTTGGAGTGTGCATACACCACGTCATCGGCTAACAACTTTGCAACAGCGGCGGGGTCGGACTTCACCATACCGTCGGCAAATTGCTTCTCGGCGGCGATCACGGCCTTTTCATCGCCAGGCGTCGCCAAGCCGGCCAAGGCGGGTAGCGAGAGCGCAATCAGAAAGGGAACGAAACAGAGTTTCATAGGCACGATCATAACATCGAAGATGGGGTAAGGAGATTATTAGGTATGAACATCGCCATCGCAGGAATGCACTCGCCGGCATGCGTGAAGAAGGTGCGAATGGCTCTCGAAAAAGTGGAGGGCTTGCAGGTGCGGGAAGTTGGTATGGGCTCCGCCCTGGTGAATGGTGATGCGAAACAACAGGCCGAGGCGATCGCGGCGATTGAGAAGGCTGGCTACCAACCGCATATCGCGGTGTGAACTGAGTGTTCTAGAAAAACTTCAGCAGAGCATACACGGCGGGCACGCTGAACAAGCTGGAGTCGAGGCGATCAAGCCAACCGCCGTGCCCCGGCAAAAGCGTACCGCTATCCTTCATCCCCGCGCCACGCTTGAAGGCCGATTCGCATAGGTCCCCAATTTGTCCGGCCATATTTCCGGCCGCGGCCAGTGACAACGCCTGGCCCAGCGAAGCTTGCGGGATCAGATAGTGCGCGTAGACGCCGCCTACCAGCATGGCTCCGGCCACCGATCCCGCTGCGCCTTCCCAGGATTTCGCTGGACTCACTCGCGGCGCCATCTTATGTTTGCCGAAAGGCTTGCCGACGTAGAGCGCGGCTGTATCGCCCGACCAACTGAGCACCATCGCGAACAACAGCCAGTGCGGATTGAGCGCACGCAAATCCGCCGCGCAGCGCCACGCGCCGAATACATAGACCACGCCTAGCGAAAACGCAGCGGCCGCAGGGAGCGCCGCCGCGAAATTGTTGACGCGCAGAGCCAGTATCATCCCCAGCATGGCGATCAGCACCAGGACGATGGCGGGCTCCGGCGCGAACAATAAGACCAGTCCGGCAGCCATTCCCGGCAGCTCAGCGCGTGCGATGCCGGTGGCGGCGGCAATATTATCGAATTCCGAGTAAGCCAGCAATCCGGTGGCAGCGAGCACGGCTAGGAATACCCATTGCGGCGAGGCGAGCGTCACCCAGGAGATGAAAGGGATCAGAAGAAGCGCGGTGATGATGCGCTTCATCTGACGGTAGTGACAGGCGCGGCCAGAGCCTCGCTATAGCGCGGCTCTACGCCGGCCGCGGCGGGCCCGCCCAATCCGCCGAAACGGCGATCGCGCTTTTGGTAGTCGAGAATGGCGCGGAGCAGATCGGTGCGCGTGAAATCGGGCCACAGAGTCTCGGTGACGTACAACTCCGCGTAGGCGATCTGCCACAGCAGGAAATTGCTCACGCGCATTTCGCCGGAGGTGCGGATCAGCAGGTCGGGATCGGGAATACCCGCAGTGTAAAGGTGCGCCGAGATCGCGGCTTCATCGATCACCACGTCGCCGGTGCGAGCCGCATCCACCAGGCTTTTCACCGCGTCCACCAACTCCGCGCGTCCGCCATAATTGATGGCGAGGTTCACTTGTAGTCCACGATTCCCGGCGGTCTCGGCGAGAACCTCAAGCAATTCGGTGTGTACCTGCGGGGGGAGCGCGTCCAGGCGGCCGATTGCGTTCATGCGGATTTGCTGGCGCATCATCTCGGGCAGTTCCAGGCGCAAATAGGTGCGCAGCAAGCGCCACAACATCTCGATTTCGGTGCGCGGGCGCTTCCAGTTCTCGATGGAAAAAGCGTAGAGCGTCAGGGCCTGGATGCCCAACTGCGAACAAGTTTCGATCGCGGTGCGCACGGGCCGCATTCCGGCCTTATGTCCCGCTACTCGGAGCTGGCCTCGGCGACGGGCCCAGCGTCCGTTGCCATCCATGATGATGGCGATGTGCGTGGGCAAGCGCGCGGGGTCCAGTGCGCGGGCGAGCGCCTCGTCCGGCTGCCCGGGCTTCAGTGACTCCAGCAGGGCTTGCATGGCAACTGACCATGGTAACAAAGCGCTGCCAGAATGCCTTTCCGCAGCTCGTTCTTTGTATTACAAAGTACTTGACAATAATCCAGACAGCGCTTAGAATCGAACCATGGCTTCGGTTCGACCCATTCGGGAACGCCCAGCGGAACCCCTCGCGATGCATTCGCATGCCATCGACAATCTGCGCTATATCCGCGAGACGATGGAGCGCGCCGGTTCCTTCACGGCAGTACCGGGCTGGGGCGGAGTCACCATGGGCATCACGGCAGTGGCCGCAGCGGTAGTGGCGCAGTGGCAGGTGTCGCCGAATCGCTGGCTGGCCACATGGCTAGTGGAAGGCGCGGTGGCTATCGCCATCGGCGTGATCGCCATGAAGCAGAAGGCGCATGCGGCGGGGTTGGACCTATGGTCGGCTCCGGTACGCAAATTTGTTTTTAGTTTTCTGCCGCCAATGTTCGCAGGCGCGGCCCTGACCTTCGCCCTGTGGCGTGCCGGGCTGGTGCACCTGATTCCCGGTACATGGCTGCTTCTGTATGGAACCGGCGTCATCACCGGTGGAGTGTTTTCCGTGCGCGTGGTTCCGCTGATGGGTGCGGGATTTTTAGGGTTAGGTGCGGTGGCCCTCTTGTCTCCGCCCGCCTGGAACAACCTGTGGCTGGGCGTGGGATTCGGTGGACTGCACATTATTTTCGGAGCGATGATTGCGAGGAAGTATGGCGGCTAAAAATCACGCAGTGGCGGGACCTCGCGCGGCGCGGCCTGCTGCCGTGCGCCGCGAAACCGCGGGTCCGGCAATCCCGGATTTCGACCGCCTGATTCACGAGCACATTCGCCTGGGAATCATCAGCGCGCTGGCGGCAAATGCATCGCTGACTTTCAACGACCTAAAGAAACTGTTGAAAACCACCGACGGAAACTTAAGCGTCCATGCGCGCAAGCTCGAAGAAGCGAAGTACATTGCGTGCAGCAAGAGTTTTGAGGGGCGGATGCCGCGCACCGAATACACGCTGGCCCCGGCCGGCCGCAAGGCTTTCGAGAAATACCTGGATCATATGGAAGCCCTGATTCAGGCGATGGGCAGATAAAGCCGATAGGAAATCAGGTGCGGGGTTGACCGCGCCACCAAAGGAAATGATTCGGAGGAATCAGTTTTCATGCGGAACGACAAAGGCACTGGCCTGCACGTGGCCATCATCATGGACGGCAACGGCCGCTGGGCCAACGCGCGAGGGCTCCCTCGGCTGGCCGGCCACCGCGTTGGCGTGGAGGCGGTGCGGCGCGCGGTGGAAGCGGCGCCGGGCTTGGGCATTTCCGTATTGACGCTGTATGCGTTCTCAGCGGATAACTGGCGGCGTCCTCCGCGCGAGGTGTCGGCGCTGATGCGTCTGCTAGGGCACTATTTAGCGCAGGAAACCGCGCGGTGCATCGCCAACGGAGTGCGTCTCGAAGCGATCGGCCGGCGCGACCGTCTTCCCGCAAGCGTGGTGCGCATGATTGAGGAAGCGGAGCGCAAGACGTCTGGTGGCGCGAAGTTGCGGCTGCGCCTGGCCATCGATTATTCCGCGCGGCACGCAATTATGGCTGCTGCTTCGCGTGTGCAAGGTGAGGGTGGGGCAGAGTGGTCGAAAATTCTGGGTCCGGATGTGGACCTTCTGATCCGTACCAGCGGCGAGCAGCGCCTGAGCGATTTTCTGCTATGGGAATCGGCTTACGCCGAGATTGTTTTCACGCCGCGCATGTGGCCCGACTTCGGACCCGAAGAACTGGCGCAAGCGGTGGCGGAATTCCACCGCCGGGATCGACGTTTCGGAGCCGTGACCAGCGCAACGTCGCGGCGCACGGCGTAAAAAGGGGATTCCCTAATACAAGCTGTCGTGAAGTTTCGTCGCCGGAAGAGCTAGCGGGAGACAGAGAGCAAGCAATCGCATCATTCACGCCGGAGGATGCTTATAACTTCGTTACCGCCAAAGGCACTCTTCGCCACTGTCATCCCCACCGCACGAAACCCCTTTTCGCCCGCTTCCCGGAGTTCCTTCTGCATGGTCGATGTCTTTGCTGTTGCAAGCAGACGATAGCTGATTTTGTGAGACGGCAGCGCACGATCCCGCTCCATGATGACGACAACTTCCTGGCCGCCGAAGGAAGTGCTAAATACGGATTGAGCCCGGTATTCAAACCCTTGGTCACCGAGTTCTTGTATCTCTTTTTCCATGGTTGAGGTTTTGTTAGTAGCCAAGAGCCGATAGGTCAGACGTTTAGCTTCAGCCCGGCTTAGATCCTTGATCATGATAACCACGCCCTCGTTACCACCAAACGCGGTTTTGCCACCCATTGCGTCAACGAATGAGAAGCCAGCATCCGCAGCTTCATTCATTTCTCGTTCAAGCGTCGAGGTCTTGGTAGTGGAAATTATTCGATAGTCAAAATGTGCACTTTGGGCGGTCGCGGTGGCAGCAATTATCAATAAACAAGCAAGTATTCCCATTGCTCTCCTAGTAGGTGGCTCGTGCTTTAACTTGGCTGCCCGGTACTATAGCAGACTGTTCCAGCAATACCACGGTAGCGATGGATGTTCTTCCGTTTTAGTGACGAAAGTTTGACCTAGCCAACCCGCTGCGCTACCATAGCGTTGCGGGGTGGAGCAGTCTGGTAGCTCGTTGGGCTCATAACCCAAAGGTCGAAGGTTCAAATCCTTCCCCCGCAACCAACGAAGCGAATGCCCGCTCACTCGCCTCCCTTAATATAGGACCAGCCCGCTTCCTGCTTGCGGACTAACTCTGCCACTCCCGAATCTACTTGGGTTGCAAAAGGGAATAAGTCTTCCGTCTTTACCTTCATCGCGCGCATCGTATTCTGGCATGCCGCAAGGATCACGCCTTTATCGACCGCTTCCTTCAAGCGAGCGGCGTATTCGTCATTCTTCTTCAAAAGCATGGGAAGACCTTTGCCGAAGAACACGATTTCAACCTCGAGCCCTTCGGCTCCGAAAATCTTCTGTATGTTTTCTACGTTTTTGAAAATCTGATCCCAGCCGGAAGGAGCGGGGGCGTTTAGATGGAACACGACTTTATGCTTAGCGGGCGGCGCCTTCTGCTCTTGAGCCAGTGCGGAGGCGGAACTTAGAATCGTCGCGGCGATCAGGGATACAATATACTTTTTCATAAGGCTCCTTTTGGGCGGCATCGCCCCTAGTCCGAAGTGAGATGTTGCGCATTGCGTTCAAACGATGCCAGTATGATCGATGGTATCAAGTCCAACCATGAGCGAAAACCCCGCTTCCGAACCGTCGCCTGCAATACAAGGCTCGCTAGTCTATGCGCACGGTTTGGCGGCGATTATTACGCTGCTGATCTCAGTGGGATTTGGCACCCTGGCGTCTATCGAGCTTCTCCTGCCTGACCTCGCGGGTAACTCGCCCTGGCTTACCTGGGGACGGTTACGTTACGACCATACGCAGGGCATCATGCTCGGGTGGTTGGGCAACGCTTTTTTCGCATTTCTTTATCATGGTGTTCCCCTGCTCACGGGCCGCAACGTGCTAAACGTGAAACTCGGGCAGTGGATTTTTGGGCTTTGGAATTTCGCGGTCGTCGCTCCTGGTTGGATTTTGGTCCTGGCAGGATTCAGTCAGCCGCTGGAGTGGGCCGAGTTCCCGCTCGTGATCGACTGTTTCGTAGCTATTACCTTGATCCTTGCGCTGGTTCAATTTTTGCCTCCCTTCTTTTCGCGCGGTCTCGAAGACCTATACGTCTCCAGTTGGTACATCATCGGCGGACTGGTCTTCACTCTCCTGGCTTATCCCATGGGGAATTTAGTCCCCGAACTAGTGCCCGGAGCACGTGGCGCTGCGTTCAGTGGCCTCTGGATTCATGATGCGATTGGTCTGTTCGTTACGCCGCTCGCGCTCGCGATTATCTATTTTGTAATCCCGGCCGCAACGCGTCGGCCAATCTTCAGCCACTTCCTTTCGATGCTTGGATTCTGGCTGTTGTTCTTTCTCTACCCACTCAACGGGACCCATCACTACGTGTTCTCCGTCATCCCGATGAGCGCGCAGATCGGGGCGATTACGGCCTCGACGCTGCTTGGTCTTGATGTGATTTTAGTGGTCGGGAATTTGCTGCTCTCGCTACGCGGTGCTGGCTGGTTCCCCCGGGATCCAGCTTTGCGCTTCGTAAGCACCGGAACGGTATTCTACCTGATCGTTAGTATTCAAGGTTCCGTGCAGGCTCAGATGTCGGTGAACCAAAGTGTGCATTTTTCAGACTGGGTGGTTGGTCATTCGCATCTGGCCATGCTGGGATTCGCTACATTTGCCGCCGCCGGCGGATTGATTCATGCCTGGCAGAGAATTCCCTTGGCGCGCTACAACGAGGTAGCGCTGGACTGGGCCTATTGGCTTCTGGTTCTCGGCGTCGTGATCATGGTGTCCGATCTTACAATCGCCGGTTTGGTGGAAGCGCGAATGTGGCAGTCGGCCGCACCGTGGATGGAATCGGTGCGCGCCGCGCGCCCGTACTGGCTGGTTCGCACATTTACATTTTTGCCCATTGCGGCGGGCTTTATCCTCCTGCTGACGGGATTGCTGACCGGCGAGCGTGGTGGAGGACTGAGAAGTGTACAAAGCGAAATTGGCATCGAACCGATCGAAGAAATCGCGCCTCGCTGGGCACCGGAG
>CAZDGT010000331.1:0-3523 GCA_964504905.1 uncultured Bordetella sp.
GTAAGAAGCTACCGCTAAAAACGGTCACGATCGTGCTTACGGAAGCAGGTTACCGGTGCGCTGTTCCTACCTGTCGCGAAATCCTGGCCTTGGACATGCATCACATATGGGAGGTCTCAGAGGGCGGGGGTGATGACCCGGAGAACTTGATCGCGCTGTGTCCGACCTGCCACCGTCTGTACCATCGCGGCGATATTTCCGCGGAATCGATCTACGCGTGGAAGGCGCTTTTAATGGCGATCAGTAGAGCGTTCGATCTTGACGCCGTGGACCGACTGCTGTTCCTGAGTCCGCTTAAGAAAGACTTCCTCATCGTTTCAGGAGATGGTGTTCTTCACTTCGCTCGCTTGATAGCCGCCGGTCTCGCTTCGGTCAAATTGAAGGCGAAGAACAATTGGCTGATCGTGTCCTACGCGATTAACATCAGCCCGAAGGGCAAGCTGCTCATCGACGCTTGGAAGCAGGGAGATCGCGCTCAGCTTTCTAAAGTGATAGGCGGTCCGGTCCCCGGGGCGACGTAAACCCACGCTGATCCTCGTACAACCTAGTTCCTGAAATTATGAGTCCGCTGCGCCGCTGTGCTAAGGGCCCAAACTTTCACTCAATCCCTAAGTTTGAGTTTAGCGGAAGACGCGTTATGTTCCGACGGGCGCTGCTATGACAATTGGCATAGTCGGTGCGGCGGAGCCTGCGGCCGGCTCGATGGTCACGGCGACTGTGCCTATCGTCGAAACATCCAGCGGTCCGCCTAGGATGTGCAGTGCGCGCATACCGTCGGATTGGAACAGGCCGGCGGGGCGCGGCGCGCCGCCTTTGGGAATCACCCACATTTCGTAAGTCTTGCCTTGGCCCGCGGCGGGCAGGTTGGACGCGATCAGCAGCACTCCCATTTGCGGATGCAGGAACACGTAGCCGCGCGGCGGCGTGGTCTGTCCGCGGCCGAAACTCGCTGGCTGCGTTTGCGGATCGGCGAGGAACTGGAGCGCCTGCGTCAGGCGGTCGCGCTCTCCGTTCACATCGAGCAGTTCGCGCCGCGCCTCGGCCAGTTCGGTGGTGCGCTGGCGCTCCTGCACGCCCAGCCACAATGCGATCAGCAACAGGCATGCCGCGCTGAGAGCCCACACCCATCCCCAACCCGGATAGTGCACGCCCACCGACGTGAGCAACCGCCGTTTCAAGCGCCCGCGCGGCCTCACTCCCGGTACGAAGCTGAGGACTCCCGCGTTGAGAGCGAGCGCGTCCCCCAGCGCCTGCTGGCAATTCGCGCAGCCCCGTGCCAGATGGGCGTCAATCTCGACCTTCTCCCCGGATTCGAGCGCGCCCAGCGCATAGAGTTCAAACATCTCCTGGAGTTCCTGGCAGGTCATGCAGTCGCTGCCTCCGCCAGTTCGTCGCGCAGAATTTTGAGAGCGCCACGCATCCAAGTCTTCACCGTACCGAGGGGCTGTTTCAGGCGCTGGGCCATCTCGGATTGCGACATGCCTTCGTAGTAGGCCAACTCAATCACCTGCCGCTGCGTAGGCGACAGCTTTTCGAAGGCGCTCTTCAGGCGGCGCACGCGGTCAATCGCGAGCGCAGCGCTATCCAGCTTGGCAAACAGCCCGGGCCTTTCCAGTTGATCCAGCTCGATGGCATTGGCCTCCATGCGGCCGTCGACGGAGCGCAGATGATCGATGGCGCGGTTGCGCGCGACGGTCAGAACCCAGGCTCCCAGAGCGCCGCGTTCGGCATCGAACGACTGCACGCGGTTCCAGACGCGCAGGAAGGTTTCCTGGACCAGATCTTCGGCGGTAGAGGGATTGCGAACGATGCGGTAGATCAGCGAATACGCCAGCCGCCCGTAGCGATCGTAGAGATCGTTCATCGCCTTGGGCTCATGGGCCTGCAGACGCCGGACCAGATCGGCATCGTTAGCCAGGCGCAGAGCCACTTGCAGGATGGCAAACGCTAGCGCGGACGGCAGTAGTTTAAGCAGAATCATCCGCAGTCTTCTATAAGGATATACGGGGAACACAGGCGCGCGGATTTGACTGAACTTTGTGGTGCTCTGAACATTAAGTTTCTGCCATAATAAAGCCGGTGTCCCGCACAAAAGAATTGGAAGCTGAGCTCGCCAACACTGAGCAGCAACTTAGACTCCTGCAGAAAATCAGCCGCTACATGGTTCGCGATGTAGGTCTCGCGAAAGCGCTCGAAAGCGTGGTGTCGCTAGTGGTGGAGTTCATGCACTCGGATTCGTGCCTGTTGTACCTGCTCCACGACAAGGAACTGGTATTATGCGCGTCCAACAACCCGCAGCCGGCCACCATCGGGCATGTGCGCCTGAAGCTCGGCGAAGGTCTAACGGGCTGGGTGGCGCGTGAGCGGCGCCTGCTCTCGATTTCGCGCGAAGCCTACGCGGACCCGCGGTTCAAACTGTTCACGGACCTGCCGGAAGATACTTACGAAGCGTTTCTTTCGGCTCCGATTCTGGTTCGCGGACGGGTGGCGGGCGTCATCAACGTGCAGCATCGAGATCAGCACCCCCATAACGGGGGCGAGATGGAACTACTGACCACGGTGGGCGAACAGGTCGGTTGCTTGGTGGCGCTGGCCTCGCTCGACTCCGCGAAACTGGCCCAGACCGATCTGCTGGAACTGGTGATGGCGCCGGCGGGTTCCGGCACCGCTCCGCGCGTGTAGCCTTCTATGCGGCGGTGGGTGTTAGCGGCCGCGTTTCTGGCAACCGTGCAGGCGGTGGCCATCGCTCAACCCAAGTGGACGCTGCAATATTTCTACGATCAGGACGGCAAGGATCTCCGCATCATCGACCTCGCGTTTCCTTCGGCCACGCGCGGGATTGCGGTGGGGGCCATCCTCGACCGCGAAGGACGCAAGCCGCAAGCGACGGCTCTGGTGACGAGTGACGGCGGAGAGCACTGGGCGTTGGTGCCGCTGAAAGAATTACCCCGCTCGCTGTTCTTCCTGGATGAGTCGAACGGATGGCTGGTCACGGGCGAGTCCTTATGGTTCACCAACGAAGCCGGGCGCAGTTGGACGCGCATCGGCGATCAGATCAAGGCCGATAAGAAGTTGGCGAAAGCGCCGCGCACGGGGCTGATCCAGCGCGTGTGGTTCCTGGACGCGCAGCACGGCTACGCCGTGGGCTTGCAGAAATCGGTGTTGGAAACGCGCGATGGTGGGCGCACCTGGAAGCCCGTGGAGGAGGCAGCCAAACCCACCTCGAATCCGGCGTTCAGCGTGTATTCTCACATCGCGTTCGCGGATGCCAAGAGAGGCCTCATCGTCGGTGGGTACGTGCCTCCGCGCGTGGGCCGCGAATCTTTCGAAGATAGTGAGGACGACGATCTGCCGGATTGGATGCGCCCGGAGCGCGTCCTCGCCCGGCGGCAAACGCCAAGGCTGGCGCTCGAAATGGATACGCGCGATGGTGGGCGCACCTGGAAGCCCGTGGAGGAGGCAGCCAAACCCACCTCGAATCCGGCGTTCAGCGTGTATTCTCACATCGCGTTCGCGGATGCCA
>CAZDGT010000332.1:0-2915 GCA_964504905.1 uncultured Bordetella sp.
GGCACTGGCTGACCGCATGTCGCAGCAGGTGGCGACGCAAGATCTGCTGACGGGAATTCGCGAAGAACTGCTGGCCACAAGCAAGCTGCCGATGGCGGTCGACTTCATGGTGGGCGAGTTGAAGTTCCACGGCGTGTTTGCGCCGGCGATGGCCAAGCTGGCGCATTATTTCACGCCGTTTCAGACTTTCGTCATGTCAGAATCAGAAAGTGAGCGCGGCAGGTTTGACTTCGGCGTGGCCCTGGAGGTGCTGCATCGCGAGGCGGTTTACCGCGCGGAGGGTTGCTCGCCGCAGGGGATTTTCTTGTATCAGTTTGAAGTTCTCTGTCGCAATCGCTTGGGCTATGACAAGGGGATCGTCGCGATGGCCGGCGACCCGATCTACAACGATGACTGGAAAGATTGGATGGCGGTCGTCCGCCGGCAGATTGGGCTGTTCGACCTGTCCGACCTGATCTACGTCCGCAGCGCCTACTACTTGAAGCAAAAAGGAGCGCAGTCCGGCAGCGGAATCGCCGAGCCCGAAAAGCCCGTGCTGTTCGGCGAAAAGGAGGGACGGATCGCCTGGGCCAACCGCCAGAAAGACCCACTGTACCTGTTTGCCGCATTGCAGCGGCACCTGGGCTATCCGCAGGTCCCGCGGCAGAAGCCCATCGACGAGTCCCGGCAGTTGCTCCCCTTGCTGGCCCGCCGAGTCGAGCGCTGCGAGATGCGGATGAAGCTGCTGGAAGAAGAGGGCAAGGGAGGACTCGACCTCAAAAAGTTGTATGGCCAGCAGCCGGAGCTGCCGGGGGAGAGGGAGTAAATGAGTTCCCTTAGGCCGTGGGCACCCAGGGCCACCGACGCTTCGCCGCTGGGCCGTGAAATTAGACAGACGGGGTGACGCCTGCACCATCCCTTTGAAGCATTCACTGAAATTGTAGCGGGGTGGTTTGCCGGGTCCATGACAGCACGCGAAGAATGTCTTCAGCAGCGAGGCCGATGGTCGCACCAGTGACGGGCCTGGCGGCATGTTTGCAGGAGGATGTTCACGTGATGCTGTCACACTTGTTCGAGCGGTTTGCGAAAAGCAGTCCTGTGACCGTGATGGTGCAAGCTCTGCTGGAGCATGCGCTCAACCCGCAGTTTGTGGACGATCTTTTCCAACGACACGCTCGTCGGCAGAAGGCCCGGACGCTGTTGTTCTCCACGCTCATCGACCTGATGACACTGGTGGTGTGTCGTGTGCGGCCGTCCTTGCACGCGGCCTATCAACTCCGTTGTGAGCAGGTCAATGTGGCGGTGAAGTGCGTTTACAACAAGCTCAACCGAGTCGAGCCACACGTGGCCCGGCAACTGGCGAGGGAAACGTCGGCGCGGCTGTCGGCCGTGACCGACAAGCTGGGAGTCAAATTTCCGCCGGTGGTAAAAGGTTACAGCACGCGGATTCTGGACGGCTGCCATCTGGCCGCGACGGAGCGGCGGTTGAAAGAGCTGCGCAAGTCACGCAGCGCGCCGTTGCCGGGGCAGGTGTTGTGCGTGCTGGATGGCGACCGCCGCACCATGGTGGACGTGTTTCCCTACGAAGACGCGCATGCTCAGGAACGAAGCTTTCTGATTGACGTGCTGGACACCCAAACGCCCGGCGAATTGTGGATCGCCGACCGAAACTTCTGCACCAGCTTGTTCTTGTTTCAGACGGCGGCCAACGGAGCGTACATTATCGTGCGACAACATGCTACGAATGTTCGCTGGACTCCCGAGGGCAAGCGGCGGCGCGTCGGCTCCGTGGACGGCGGCGTGGTGTATGAGCAGGCCGTGAAGCTTTGGGAAGATGAAGAAATCTGTTTGCTGGCTCGACGGGTGACGGTCGTGCTGGACAAGCCGACAGAAGATGGGGACCGCGAGATTCACTTGCTGACCAATCTGCCGAAGAAGGTGCGGGCCTGCGTGGTGTCGTCCGCCTACCGCCAGCGGTGGCGGGTCGAGGGGGCGTTCGGCGAACTCGACGCGGTGCTTGAGGCGGAGATTGATACGCTGGCGTATCCGCGGGCGGCGCTGTTGGCGTTCTGTCTGGCCACGATCGCTTACAACCTCATGCGAACCATGCGGGCGGCGTTGGCCAGCGTTCACGGCGTGGAAAAAGTGGAGCAGGAAGTATCGAGTTACTACCTGGGCGCAGAGATCGGCGCCACGTGGCGAGGCATGCTGGTAGCGATCCCAGATACGGACTGGCAGAAGAAGTACAGCGACCTGCCGCCGCGAAAGCTGGCGTTGCAACTAAAGCAACTGGCGCGGCAGGTCCAGTTGCGCCAGTTCAAGAAGCACACCCGCGGTCCCAAGAAACCCGTCAAGCTCCCGCCGCTCGACAAACGACACCCGCACGTCGCCACCGCACGAGTATTAGCAGAGCAGAAGTGACAGCTTCAAAGGGATGATCCCTGGTCCCCAGCGAGGTTTTTTGGCAGCCTCTTAGTCAACAACGAATCGGCCAGGATGGGCTAGTAGCGGCGACCGCCACCACCCCCGCCGTATCCTCCACCGCCGCCATATCCACCGCGACCGCCACCGCCACCGCCGCGTTCTTCGCGAGGCTTGGCTTCGTTGACAGTCAAAGGGCGTCCGTTGTGATCTTGGCCGTGTAGCGCTTTGATTGCAGCTTGGGCGTCGGCATCGGAACCCATTTCCACAAAGCCGAATCCCTTGCTGCGGCCGGTCTCACGATCTTGAACGACCGTGGCGTCCTTCACCGAGCCATGCTGGCCAAAGAGTTGTTGCAATTCTGAAGTAGTCACAGAGTAACTAAGGTTTCCAACGTACAGCCTGGTCCCCACCGTGATTCTCCTCTTTGCTAAGGCGTGACAACCCACTGGGGCTAGCGGATTGTTGGACGGAAAGGGGCCGATCAGACGACCCGACGGGCGGGATGCAAATAA